>NZ_JBHWLY010000003.1:0-167619 GCF_042730435.1 Nocardioides sp. NPDC059952
GGCTTTGGGGGTGGTTTTTCCGCCCACCGCTGCCGTTGGGGCCTGTTCTTGCGGGGCCGACGCGCCACGTTTGCCGGTCAGAACGAGCCGACTCGCCACCGACTCCGGTCAGAACGAGCCGACTCGGCAGGGATATCGGTCAGGATGAGCCGACTCGGCATCCTGCGTCCTGGGCCTAGCGGCAGCGCAGGGTCTGCGAGGGGGCGACGCCGTAGGTCTGGCGGTAGGCGGCGGCGAAGCGGCCCAGGTGGGTGAAGCCCCATCGGTAGGCGACCTCGGCGACCGTGTCGCCGTGGCTGGCAATCAGGTCGGCGTGGACCCGTTCGAGGCGGATCTCCTGCAGCTTCTGGGTCGGCGTGCGGCCGAGGTAGCGCTGGAAGCCCTGCTGGAGACGGCGGATGCCGACGTCGGCCTCGCGGGCGAGGTCGGAGGCTGCCCACTCCCGGGCGGGGTCGGCCTCCATCGCCTCCACGACGCGGGAGACGATGCGGGGCTGCACCGACCCGACGGCCGGTTCGAAGGGAAAGCAGGCAGCGACGAAGGCAGCCGTCAAGGTGCCGGCCAGCCGGACCCTGACCCGCTCGTCACCCACCAGCGCGGGGTTGCGCATGGCCTCGGTGCCGAGCGAGCCGAGCAGGCCGATCCACGCCCGGGCGCCGTCGGCGCGCAGGTCGAGCTGGGCAGGCAGCCGGTCGGTGTGCAGGCCGACCAGGGCCGCGACCTCCTCGACCAGGTAGTCACGGTCGACCCGCATCCCGACGATGGAGCAGTCGGCCGACCAGCGCGTCATCTTGGTCGGCCGGTCGGGAGGGCACACCGTCGCCTGCCCGTCGAGCGAGAGCACGTGGGCGCCACCGACGTTGGCCTCGAGCACACCGCTGCGCGGGACGTTGACGGCCCAGGCACCCGGGTGGTCCGACTCCACCGACACCTCCGCGCCCCAGCCGATCCGGGTCAGCCGCACCGGTCCGAGGTCGACGGCACGCAGCTCGGCGGGGCGAGCGGGCCGGCCACGCATGATCAGGGCATGCGGGAAGTAGGCCCGGGAGACCTCGTCGGAGAAGGTCTCCATGTCGCCGGACGACCCGGACGATGCGGTGAGAGTGCCGGTCACGCTCATCTGTCACCCCCTAGTGACGTCCTTCACATTAACAGCGTGAACGCCCGTCGCCGAGAGCGTCCGGAGACCGTCTGAAAACCAAGTGCGCAATCCGGACAGCCCCTTCGCCCAGCGGATCGCCGCCCTCCTGATCCGGATCTAGCGTCGTCCTCCAACGTGACCGCCGCCACACATCCGCGGCCCCGACGAAGGAGGAGCACCATGGACCCACGCACCCTGCGGTCGACCTTCGGCCGCTTCGCGACCGGCGTCACCGTGATCACCTGCCGCACCCCCGACGGGGCGCACCACGGTGCCACCGTGACGGCGTTCACCCCGATATCGCTCGACCCTCCGCTGGTGCAGGTCGCCCTGACGCGTACGTCCAAGGCGGCCGCCTTCCTCGAGGGCACCGGCTTCGCGGTCAACATCTTGGCCACCGACCAGAGCGACGTCGCCATGCACTTCGCCGGCCGCCCCGGCAGCGACCCGCTCCCCTGGCGCGAGGGCGCGACCGCGCCCCGGCTGGGCGGGACGGCCGCGACGCTGGTGTGCCGCCCGTGGCGTACCGACGACGGCGGGGACCATCTGCTCTTCCTCGGTGAGGTCGTCGAGGTGATCACCACCGACCGCAAGCCCCTGCTCTTCCACGACAGCGCCTTCCACCAGATCGGCAATCCCTCCTCGGAGGTCGTCTGGCTCGGCTGCCAGGACGACCCGAACACCGGCTGGTTCGACGCCACCGCGTCGTTCACCGCCATCGAGGTCCCGGCGATCCCGCGATCCACCCACTACTGATGCCCGCCCGAAACAACCAGTCCAAGGAGACACGATGAGCGACACCCTCGCCCCCGAGACCCAGTCCGAGAACGGGCTCCCCGACGGCCCGCCGACCGTCAACCCTGCCGCCGACTCGCCCGCCAACAAGCAGGCCAACTTCGCCTCCCGGCCGATGACCGGCGAGGAGTACATCGACAGCCTCAAGGACGGCCGCGAGATCTATCTCAACGGTGACCGCGTCAAGGACGTCACCAGCCACCCCGCCTTCCGCAACCCGATCCGGATGACGGCGCGCCTCTACGACGCCCTCCACACCGGTGACCACGTGGACGAACTGACGGTGCCGACCGACACCGGCAACGGCGGCGTCACCATGCCGTTCTTCAAGACCCCGACCTCCTCGGCAGACCTGCTCAAGGAGCGCGACGCGATCGCGCGCTGGGCGAAGATGACGTGGGGCTGGATGGGCCGCAGCCCCGACTACAAGGCCAGCTTCCTCGGCACGCTGCACGCGAACAAGGAGCTGTACGCCCCGTTCCAGGACAACGCCGAGCGCTGGTATCGCGAGTCCCAGGAGAAGGTTCTCTACTGGAACCACGCGATCATCAACCCGCCGGTCGACCGCCAACTGCCGCCGGACGAGGTCGGCGACGTCTACATGAAGGTCGAGAAGGAGACCGACGCCGGCCTCATCGTCTCGGGCGCCAAGGTCGTGGCGACGGGCTCGGCGATCACCAACTACAACTTCATCGCCCACTACGGCCTCCCGATCCGCAAGAAGCAGTACGCGCTCATCTGCACCGTCCCGATGGACGCGCCGGGCATCAAGCTGATCTGCCGCACGTCCTACACCCAGCAGGCGGCGCAGAACGGCACCCCGTTCGACTACCCGCTGTCGAGCCGGATGGACGAGAACGACACCATCTTCATCTTCGACAAGGTGCTGGTGCCGTGGGAGAACGTCTTCATGTATGGCGACGTCGACCGGATCAACGCGTTCTTCCCGCAGTCGGGCTTCCTGCCGCGGTTCACCTTCCAGGGATGCACCCGCCTCGCGGTCAAGCTCGACTTCATCGCCGGCCTGCTGATCAAGGCCCTCGAGACCACCGGTTCGGGTGACTTCCGCGGCGTCCAGACCCGCGTCGGCGAGGTCATCGGCTGGCGCAACCTGTTCTGGTCGCTCACCGAGTCGATGGCCCGTGATCCCGAGCCGTGGATCGGCGACGCGGTGATCCCGAAGCTGGAGTACGGCCTGACGTACCGGATGTTCATGATCCACGGCTATCCGCGGGTCAAGGAGATCATCGAGCAGGACGTCGCCTCCGGCCTGATCTACCTGCCCTCGGGCGCCGCCGACTTCAAGAGCCCGGAGGTCCGCCCCTACCTGGACAAGTACGTCCGCGGCTCCAACGGCATCACCGCCGTCGACCGGGTCAAGGTCATGAAGGCCCTGTGGGACTCGATCGGCACCGAGTTCGGTGGCCGCCACGAGCTCTACGAGCGCAACTACTCCGGCAACCACGAGAACGTGAAGGCCGAGCTGCTCTTCGCCGCACAGAACCGCGGCGACGTCGCCAAGATGACCGGCTTCGCCGACCAGTTCCTCTCCGAGTACGACCTCGACGGCTGGACCGTGCCCGACCTGTTCTGAGCACGGCCCTCACCCACTGATCGGACGGCGCCCCTCCTGCCCCGGGGGCGCCGTCCTCAGCTCAGCACGAACCAGAGGCCCACGGCGGCGGGCAGGACCCCGAGGATCAGCCACGGCGTGAACGGGCTGCGCCGGTGGATGAGGAAACCGCCGGCCAGACCGAGCACCCCGAAAGCCGCCGCGATGACGCACAACCCGATCCGCGAGCTCTGGTAGACCGGGTCGATCGCCACCGCCCCGACGGCCATCCCGACCGCCAGGTGGGCAACGGTGAACACGACGAGCACGGACGCGACCCACTGCTTCACGTGAGTCAGCGACTTGTCGTTGACGGGCCGGATCGGGTTGTCCGGGTCCATCAGGTGGCGTGGTCGTCGCGGTTGGTCGTTCACGATCCAATTCTTACCAGGCGAACTGTTTGTGCACAAACAATTGGTACGCTAACTCACATGCCGACGAAGAAGGACCCGCTCTCGGAGATCGAGAACCCCCTCGCCCTCGATCAACAGGTCTGCTTCGGCCTTGCCGTCGCCGCCCGCAGCGTCATCGGCCTCTACCGGCCCCTGCTCGAACCCATGGGCCTGACCCACCCGCAGTATCTGGTCATGCTGGCCCTGTGGGAGGAGGAGCCGCTCCGCGTCTCCGAGCTGAGCCGAAAGGTCCAGCTCGACCCCGGCACCCTCTCCCCGCTGCTCAAGCGGCTCGAGGCCCAGGACTACGTCCGGCGGGAACGCAACAAGTCCGACGAGCGCTCGCTCGCCGTCGTCCTGACCGAGCGCGGACGCGCGCTGCGCGACGACGCCGAGAAGATCCCGCCCGCCATCGTCGAGCGCCTCGACATGAGCGTCGACGAGCTCATGGAGCTCCACCGCCGGCTGCTGGAGGTCATCGCCGCCGCGACCAGGTGACCACACCCCGAGAGGCATAGATCACCTATGCATCCGGAAGAGGATCACCTCTCGCCAGCGTTATTTGAATGTTGGATCAAATGACGCCCGGACCCTGGCCCGGACAGACGCGAGGAGAGAGAAATGACGTTCGAGAACAAGGTCGCACTGGTCACCGGTGGCGGTAGCGGGCTCGGGGAGGCGATCTCGAAGGAGCTCGCCGGGCTGGGCGCCAAGGTCGTGGTCGCAGACATCAACCTCGAGGGCGCGACCCGGGTCGCCGACGAGATCAAGGCCACGGGCGGCGAGGCGACTCCGCTGCAGTCCGACACCTCGAAGGTCGAGGACGCGGAGCGCTCGGTGAAGTTCGCCGTCGAGACGTACGGGAAGCTCAACTACGCGGTCAACAACGCCGGGATCGGCGAGCGTCCGGCACCGGTCGGCGAGCTGGTTCCCAGCGACTGGGACCGGGTCATCGGCATCGACCTCTCCGGCGTCGCGTACGGCCTGCGCTACCAGATCCCCGAGCTGCTCAAGACCGGCGCCGGCGAGTCCGCGATCGTGAACATGGCCTCCATCCACGGCGAGGTGGCTGCCCTCGGCAACCCGGCCTACACCGCCGCGAAGCACGGGGTCATCGGGCTCACCAAGAACGCCGCTGCCGAGTACGGCCCGGCCGGACTGCGGATCAACTCCGTCGGCCCCGGCTACATCGACACTCCGGCCGTCCAGGCCGTCTCCGCCATCGAGGGCGCCCACGAGGCCCTGGTCGCCAAGCACCCGCTGGGTCGCCTCGGCCGACCCGAGGAGATCGCCACGGTCGTCCGTTTCCTGCTCTCCGAGGACGCCTCGTTCGTCACCGGTGCGTACTGGAAGATCGACGGCGGCTACACCACCGTCTGACGGCCCTCAGCGGGACGCCAGCGCGCCCGCGAGCGAGTCGAGGGCACCAGGGACGATCGAGAAGTAGGCCCATCTGCCCCGCTGCTCGCGGGCGACCAACCCGGCCTCGACCAGCAGCTTCATGTGATGGGAGACCGTCGGCTGGGAGAGCCCGACCGGCTCGGTGAGGTCGCAGACGCAGGCCTCCTTGTCCTCGGCGGCCGCGATGATCGAGAGCAGCTTGACCCGGCTGGGGTCGCCGAGCGCCTTGAACATCCGCGCCAGCGCCTCGGCCTGGTTGTCATCGAGAACGCCTGACGTCACCGGCGAGCAGCACGCGACGGCGGCGGACGGGAGCACGGGAAGAACGGTCATGAGTACGACTCTACCGAATGATATTGACGAACGTCGATATGAGTCCTAGGGTCGCCCTCATATCGACGTTCTTGAATCTGAGGAGCATCATGACCGACCTTCCCGTTGCCGTCATCGGCGCCGGCCCCCAGGGCCTCGCGGCCGCTGCCCATCTCCTCGAGCGCGGCCTCACCCCGCTCGTGCTCGAGCAAGGGAGCGAGCCTGCGGCGGCCGTCGCCGAGTGGGGTCACGTACGTCTCTTCTCGGCCTGGCCCGAGCTCGTCGACAAGGCCGCCGCCCGGCTCCTGGAGCCAGCCGGCTGGGCCGCGCCGGAGTCGGGCTATCCCACCGGCGCGCAGTGGCGCGAGCGCTACCTCGTCCCGCTCGCCGACGCCCTGGACGACCGCGTCCGCTACGGCGCCACGGTCACCGGCGTCTCCCGCAAGGGGCGTGACCGGCTGGTCGACGCCGACCGCGCCGAGCAGCCGTTCGTCCTCCACGTGACGAGCGCCGACGGCACCGAGGAGCGCCTCGAGGCGCGCGCCGTCATCGACGCCTCCGGCACCTGGCGCCGACCCAACCCGGCCGGCGCCGACGGGCTCCCGGCACTCGGAGAGCGTGCCGCACACGCCGCGGGCGCGCTCGGCTACGCCGTCCCGGACCGCGCCCACTCCGAGGCGTACGCGGGCCGGCACACAATCGTGATCGGCGCCGGCGACTCCGCGTTCAACGCTGTCAACGAGCTCACCGCCATCGCCAAGAACCACCCGGAGACGCGGATCACGTGGGCGATCCGCCGGGCAGTCTCGACGAACACCTTCGGTGGCGGCGAGGCCGACGAGCTCCCGGAGCGGGGCGCCCTCGGCGTACGTGCGAAGAAGGCCGTCCAGGACGGCTCGGTCGAGCTGGTGACCGGGTTCCGCACGGAACGGGTCGACGGCGCCACCGTCATCGCCGAGGACGGCCGTGTGATCGAAGCCGACCAGGTCGTCGTCCTCACCGGCTACCGCCCCGATCTCGGCTTCCTGAGCGAGATGCGCCTCGACCTCGACCCGACACTGGAGGCGCCGCGCAACATCGCGGTCCAGATCGACCCCAACCTGCACTCCTGCGGCTCGGTCAGCGCGACCGGCGCCAAGGACCTCGCCCAGCCCGAGCCCGACCTCTACCTGGTCGGGATGAAGTCCTACGGCCGCGCGCCGACGTTCCTGGCGATGACCGGCTACGAGCAGGTACGCAGCGTGGTCGCCGAGCTCGCCGGCGACCACGACGCAGCCGCGCGGGTCGAGCTGGAGCTCCCCGACACCGGGGTCTGTGGCGGAGCCGGCGTCTTCGACGACCCGGACAGCACCACGAGCGGCGGCTGCTGTGGGACCACCGCACCGAGCGAGGAGATCTTCACGATCAGCCGGACGCCGATCACTCTCTCGTGATCGGGTGAGCGGGTGTCACGCCGAGCTCACCGAGCAGGGTGAGCACCCGCTGCTCGATCTCGTCGCGGATGCCGCGCACGTGCTCGATGTCTCCACCCTTGGGGTCGGTGACCTTCCAGTCCTCGTAGCGCTTGCCCGGGTAGAACGGGCAGGCGTCGCCGCAGCCCATGGTGATGACGGCGTCGGCGCTGCGTACGACCTCGTCGGTCCACGGCTTGGGGAACTCCCCGGAGATGTCGATCCCCAGCTCGGCCATGACCTCGACGGCGACCGGGTTGATCGCCGCTGCCGGCGCCGAGCCTCCCGACCAGCCGACCGCCTGGTCACCGGCGTAGTGCTGAAAGAAGCCGAGCGCCATCTGGGAGCGGCCGGCGTTCTCGACACAGAGAAATAGCACGTTCATCGAACGCTCTCCTTGCGTGGGGGACGTGGGGTTCAGGAGTCGAAGCGGGACGCAAGCGCCTTGATGCGGTTCTCGAGCTGGGTGTAGGCGACATCGAAGGCCTCGGGGCCCTTGTCCACCGGATCCGGGATCGACCAGTGCAGCTCGCCGGGAACCTTCGGCGTCTCGTGGGCACGGTCGCACACGGTGATCACCAGGTCGTCGGGATCGAGCACCTCATCCATCTGCCGAGGCTCCACCATCGGGAGGTCGAGGTGGTGGCGGGCAGCGGCGTCGACCGTCCCCGGATTGATGCGGTCGGCCGGATGGGTGCCGGCCGAGACGGCCGGGATCGCGCTGTTCTGACGCCACAGCGCCGCGGCCAGATGGGATCGCGCCGAGTTGCCCGTGCACACGAACAGGACACGCCTGGGCACCGCCACGGGGGACGCGGTGCCCAGGCTCTCGAGCGCGTCCTGCTCGAGGTGCAGGTACGTGCGTCTCCCGTCGCCCTCGGAATGATGACGGGACACGACGCCTGCGCTCACCAGCGCCTGGACGTGGTGGGCAAACAAGTTCGACGGGACATTGAGCATCCCGGCGAGCTCTGTGGGGGAGGCATCACTTGTCTGGAGGAGGTCGACGATGCGCAACCGCACCGGATCGCCGAGGGCCGCATGAATCCTGGCCCGACGTTCCAACCCGGCCTGTCTCTCAACCTCCATTGACTCAATATTGACTGAGCAATCTCACCAAGTCAAGAATGCCGGAGTGAACTCTTCCCTGCCCCGCCGCCTGCTCGCCGAGCTCGTGGGCACTGCCCTGCTGGTTGCCGTGGTCGTCGGATCCGGCATCGCCGCGCAGCAGCTCTCCCCCGACGACACCGGCCTCCAGCTCCTGGAGAACTCGATGGCGACCGTCTTCGGGCTGGCCGCGCTGATCCTGATGTTCGGGCCGGTCTCAGGGGCGCACTTCAACCCGGTCGTCTCGCTCGCCGACTGGTTCCTCGGCCGCCGCGCGAGCACAGGACTGTCGCTCCCCGAGGTCGGCGCCTACACGGTCGCCCAGGTCGTCGGCGGGATCGGTGGCGCCGTGCTGGCCAACCTCATGTTCGATCTCGACGCCGTCACGATCTCGGCCAAGGACCGTGTCTCCGCCGGTCATCTCCTGGCCGAGGTCGTCGCCACGCTCGGACTCGTCGCGCTGATCTTCGCGCTCGTACGCAGCGGCCGCGGCGCCCTGGCGGCGCCTGCGGTCGGAGGCTACATCGGCGCCGCGTACTGGTTCACCAGCTCCACCTCGTTCGCCAACCCGGCGGTCACGCTCGGCCGGGTCTTCTCCGACACCTTCGCCGGTATCGCGCCCGGCTCGGTCGCGCCGTTCGTCCTCGCGCAGCTCGTCGGGCTCGTCCTCGGCGTGCTCCTGGTCCTGGCCCTCCACCCGGACACGAGCGAGCGCGCCGAGGACGTCACCATCCCGCGCTCCTGACGAACCCCACCCTCGCCCGCGACTATCTCGACGCGAACCATGCCTCCTTGAACTGCGTCAGCGCATCGACATCAAGTTCGTCGCAGGTCAGCTGCTTGTCCGCGGTGATCGCGATGACCTTGCTCCCCACCTGGGTTGCCGAGCCGGCGAGGGCGCCGTCTGCGTTCGTGACGAAGGCCCTGAGATCCTGCAGGTCGGGGTCTTGCAGCTGGGTGGGGTAGAGCACCGCGACGTACCCGTCTCCGACGGAGTGACCGAAGTCGCCAAGCGGGGCTTCCTCCGAGGGCTCGAAGAACTTCTTCGACGCGTGGTCGCCCCTCGCCGGGAGTGACTCGGTGCGATCGGCGACCGTGCAGACGTCGCTGGAGATGTTGTAGCCGGACGCAGTGATCTCGTCCGGTTCGGTGAACATCTGGTAGGTCACCATCGACGCTCCCACGGAGCCGCCGACGATGAGGGCGGCTGCGGCGAGCTTGACCGCGGTGGGTTCCCGGTCGTTGCCCACGATCGTGGCGACGAGGAGTCCGATCGCGAGGACGGCGAAGATGACCATGATCTGGCCGATCTCGATGCCGATGTTGAAGGCGATCACTCGCCACAGCTGACCGGCTTCGGGGATGCCGAGGTCCTGGAACCTAGTGGCCAGCCCCAGTCCGTGGACGAGCCCGAACCCGAGTACGACCGCGCCGAACCACACGAGGCGCTGCGGACGTCCGAGGATGGCTATGACGGCAACGACGACGACACTGAGGGCGATCACGATGTCGACGGCTTCGGGGTCGATCCGCCATCCTGCGAGGGTAGCGGCGATCAGTGTGGTGGAGTGGCCGAGCGCGAAGAGGCTGATCATCTTCGCGGCCACGCGCACCTGCGAGGCGACGAGGAGCACGCCGGCGACGAACAGGACGTGGTCCCATCCGAGCAGCATGTGCTCGATACCGATCGGGACGAACTCCAGTACGGACTTGTCGGCCGCCTCGCTGCCGATGCCGTGTGCGCGGGCCGGGGTCGGGGCGAAGACGAGCAGCGCCCCGATGGCGGCGACGACCGGCCATCTGAGCTGCAGGGGTCGGGCAAGCATGTCGAGACTCCTTGTGGGGGTCAGGTCGAAAGTCTGGGTGTCAGGGGCTGGGCTCATGTCAGGCTCCGAAGAGCAGGTAGAGGCCCATGTAGGTGTAGAGCACCATCGCGACGAGGAGCGGCAGCTGACCGGCGATCTGGTGTCGTCGAGGGAGGATCTCCAGGGCGCGGTCGTGGGCGGCGATGACGCCGAGCACGTGGCCGCTGACGATGGCGAGCACCTTGGTCGAGGCCAGAAGCGTCGCGTGCTGGGAGAACCAGTAGTTGACCTCCCAGTCCGCCGTGCCGAACAGGTTCGCCCCGGTTCCGATCGGGTCGCTGATCTGGATCAGGGTCTGTGAGCCGACCTGGACGAAGAAGCTCAGGTAGTGCGCCACCATGTAACCGACGACGATCGGGACGATCGAGTGCGCAAGCTGACGTGGGATCCGCCAGCGATCGGCCCCGTCATCGACCCCGGTCGCCATCGACGCCACCACGAACACGACGCCCACCATGGTGACCGCCGCCAGGAGTCCGGCCGTCCCCAGCACGGTCGAGTCGATGCCGCTGGACTGGACGAACCGGATCCAGGTCACGCTCTCGCGCCAGCTGTCGTACGCGGTGCTCCCGAGAAGAACCGAGACCGTGGCCACGAGCCCGGGTTCGCCCGGGACACGGGCGAGGTGGCGCAGCGGACTGATCCAGACCAGATTGCCTCGGTCGTTGCGCGCCCATGGTGAGAGGTGCGAGAGGAGGGTCGAGTAGACCTCGAACGGGTCGGCACGCTCGAGCCATCGCTCGCCGAAGATCGCGCCGCCGAGCAGCATCGCCGCCAGGTAGAACGCGAACCAGGTTCGTACCGGACCCAGGTAGGTCGCTTGGGGAGAGACGAGCTCGAGCCAGACGAAGGCGAACAGCCCGACCGCGGCCGGCCAGTATCCCAGCCAGGCCGGGTAGCGCCTCATGCCTTCGGAGGGCGGTCGTCCAGCAGCCCTGGAGAGGACGAGGTGCACCGTGCGTGCCGGGCTGACGGCGCGGTAGAAGCGTCCGAACAGCAGCGAAGCCGGGACGATCCCGACCCAGAGCCAGACGTAGACCACCCCGAAGGTGGGGTTGTTCAGCAGGTCCGGACCGAACAGCGCAGGCCAGAGCATGAAGCCGAAGAACACCATCCCCAGCGCACGGACGCTCAGAGTCCAGCTGCGACTGTCGAGGATCGCGGCGAGCTCGAAGGGGACGGGTCGTTCGCCGCCGGGGTTCCCGAACCGCGGCGTACGCCACGCCAGGAGCAGCACGACGAAGGACAGCGCGAGCGCGGCCGTGCCCCCGGCGATCGCGAAGGCGGCGGGGATGGGCAGGTCTGCTCCCCCGCCCAGGCCGTGCATGGGCAGGATCAGTGGGAACACGTCAGCGGACCTCGATGATGGCGACGACGGCGCTGGTCTCGTGATCCTCGACCTCGACGGTGCCTGGCGTGTTCACGACGAGCTCGGTGTTGGTGGCCCCGGCGGCGAACTCGATGAACTGCTCCGGCGCGGAGTGGACGTGCAGCTCGCCGGCCCGGTCGGAGTCGACCTCGACCAGGAGCTTCTCGCCGGCGCCGAGATCGATCTCCTCGGCGTTGGGCGATACGTCCTTCCCGTTGATGTCGACCGTGAGGAGCGGTCCGAGATCGGTCGACTCGGGCGTAGGGCTGGCCGGTGCTCCGGACGAGGTGGCCGCCGAAGGGGTCACCGAGGTCGTCGCGTCGGTCGGTTCGGCGGTTGGCGCGGCATCCTCGGCGGTGCTCCCGCATGCGGCGAGGGCGAGGGCGAGCGTGACGGTCGCAGCGGCGGTGGCGCAGGTGCGACCGAAGGGGCGGTGGAACGAAGGCATGGGTGCCTCTCTTATGAGTCGTGTCTGAAGGGTCGCTCGCGCACGCCGCAAGACGTCGCATGGCGAGCACGCGACGCGGCGAGCACTCGTCCGCTACCGGACGAGGTGGGAGGGTCAGATCACGACGACAGGCGGACCACGACGGGCCACGCCGCCGGTCAGAGGTGCCAGGTGCAGGCGTGGTCGGGTCGGCAGGGCCGCAGGCGCAGCGGGGAATCGTGTCTCGATCGGTGCCAGGCTGCTGCGGGCGATCAACGCACCGAGGCTTCCGACGGCGACGGCGGCGACCACCAGGATGAGGCGCCACAGCGCCTTCTCCCCCTGCGCGAGCCACCAGGCCACGACCAAGGCACCTAGGAGGTGTCCCAGCGCCATCGCCAGATGCGGCCCCGTGAAGTCCTCGATGATGTGCGAGAGCCAATGTGGCGCTGCCGGCGCGGTCCCGGGGGCCGGCGGCGACATCGACAGGTCGTAGAGCGATCCCTGCCTGCCTGTTCCGGATGCAGCGGGAGCTTGAACGGAGCGTACGACGACGTCTGCCGGCGAATGATGATGCTCATGGTCGCCACGGTGGCCGGCGAGCGCGGTGAGCATCGCGTGAGTCACGAACTGGCCACTGCCGACCAGCACCATCAACCGGAGGGCGCCGGCCGGGATCCCCATCGCAGCGATGGTGACGACCGCAACTCCGGCGAAGACGGCGATCAGCCAGGGGGCGGAGGGCAACAGTCCGCCGGCCCAGACGTGACACAGAACGCCGATCCCGACGGCCACGACGGCTGTGACGAGGCCGCGCGTCAGCCGCAGGCCGCTGCCGACGCGGAGGTCACTCACACCGGGATCCTCCCAGATGGGGGCTCGATCTCCGCATACGGACCCAGCCGAGGATCGCTCCTGTAACCGTGGTTACAGTGAAGGTATGGCGCAGATCGATGAACCAGGCGAATGGGTGTTCCTGACATACTCGCTCCCGCGCGATCCCTCGACGCCCCGGTTGGCGCTGTGGAGGAGCCTCAAGCGGCTTGGAGTCGTCCAGCTGGCCGATGGGCTGGTGGCGCTACCGGCCGATGCTCGGACACGGGAGCAGCTGGAGTGGGCTGCCGAACAGACCGTCGGGTCGGGCGGACGGGCGAGCGTGTGGCTGGCCCGGCCGACGACGCGGGCCCAAGGGCGCGATCTCGCACAGACCATGAACTCCGCCCGCACCGAGGAGTACCAGGTGGTCATCGACGACGCCGTCGCGGCGTTGGATGCTGAGGAGGTCGACCGCATCAGAGCACTACGGCGGCTGCGTGCGGAGAACAACCGCATCCGACGCCGTGACTTCTTCCGCCCACCGGCGCGGGAGCAGGCCCGCCAGGCCCTCACCACGCTCGCCGCGACGCTCCATGACAACGCCATCGCGGATCTCGCCGAGCCGGAGGTACGACGATGAAGTGGGCAACCCGGGTCGGCGTCCACATCGACCGAGCCGCGTGCGCGTGGCTGATCTGTCGACGCATCGACCCGGGCGCGGAGTTCGTCTTCGTCAGCGACCCCGAGGACGTGCCGGAGGATGCGACCCCGTTCGACATGCGCGGCGTCGACCTCGGCCACCACGGCAACGACTGCACGTTCGAGACCATCCTGCGCCGCTACAGCCTCGACGATCCCGTGCTGTGGCGGATCGCGGCGATCGTCCACGAGGCGGACCTCGAGGACGAGGCGTACGACGCCCCGGAGGCGCCCGGCTTCGACCTGATCCTGCGGGCGCTGTCCGTGGTCCACGACGACGACGCCGTCCTCGAGCTGACCGCGCCGATCTTCGACGCCGTCCACACCTACCTACGACGGACCATCCTCACCGGAACGGACACCCCATGACGCTCGAGACGGCCCGACCCCGTGACGTGATCCCGCTGCGGGAGGCAACCCGCGCATGGTTCGCGATCTCCTTGCAGACCTTCGGCGGACCCGCCGGACAGATCGCGGTCATGCAGCACAAGCTGGTCGACGAGAAGCGCTGGATCGGTCAGCAGCGGTTCCTTCATGCACTGAACTACTGCATGCTGCTGCCCGGACCCGAGGCCCAGCAGCTGGCCATCTACGTCGGCTGGCTGCTCAACGGCACTCTCGGCGGGTTCATCGCCGGCGTCCTGTTCGTGCTCCCCGGTGTCGTCGCGCTCCTCGCCCTCTCCGCGCTCTACGTCGGCGCCGGGTCCACCGCACTCGTGACCGGACTCTTCGCCGGCCTCGCCCCCGCGGTCATCGCGATCGTGGTCCAAGCCGTTCAGCGCGTCGGCAAGCGGGCGCTGCACCATCCGATCCTGGTGGCGATGGCCGTCGCCTCGTTCATCGCGCTGACCGTCTTCAAGGTCCCGTTCCCCATCGTGATCGTCGTCGCCGGTCTGCTCGGCTGGCTGGTCGGTACGCGGGTTCCCGCCTTCACCCGGAGCAAGGGTCACGGCAGCACGGACGACGGCCCGGAGCCGCTGATCAGCGATGACGTCCTCCATCAGGACGCGCCCTCGACGGTTCGGGGTCTGAAGGTCCTCGTGCTCGGTCTTCTCCTGTGGTTCGCCCCGGTGACGCTGGCGGCGATCGTGTTCAGCCGCGACAGCGTCTTCGTGGACCAGGGCCTGTTCTTCTCCGGCGCCGCCGTCGTCACCTTCGGCGGTGCGTACGCCGTTCTCGCCTACGTCGCCCATCAGGCGGTCAACGTCTTCGGCTGGTTGAAGGCCGGCGAGATGGTCCGCGGCCTCGCGCTCGCCGAGACCACGCCGGGACCGCTGATCATGGTGGTGCAGTTCGTCGCCTTCGTGGGTGCCTACCGCAACCCGGGCTCGCTCGACCCCTGGGTCGCGGCCGTCCTCGCCTCGCTGCTGGTGACCTGGGTGACCTTCGTGCCCTGCTTCCTGTTCATCTTCCTCGGCGCGCCCTACGTCGAGCGACTCCGGAACAACCACCACCTCACCGCGGCGCTCACCGGGATCACCGCGGCGGTGGTGGGCGTGATCGCCAACCTCGCGCTCTTCTTCACGCTGCACACCCTGTTCGACCGATCCCGCACCCTGACGTGGGGCCCGGTCGACCTCGACCTCCCCGTCCTGACCTCCTGGGACCCGGTCGCGTTCGCGATCACCGCGGTCGCGATCGCGCTCGTGTTCTGGCGCAAGTGGTCCACAATGCGCACGCTCGGCGTCTGCGCGGTGCTCGGGCTCGCCTCGACCCTCATACCTCGCTGACCGCGGTGAGCAGGTGCGGCCAGGCGGTCGAGGTCGGGTCGCCCCAGGCGGCGTGGTCGGCGTCGTCGACCACCTCCAGACGTACGCCGGGGTGTGCTGCCGCATAGCGCTCGGAGATCGCGAGCGGGATCACGGTGTCGGCGGCGCCGTGCAGGATCCGCACGGGGACGCGAGGGGCAAGGCCGAGCGGGTCGGCGGCGGCGTACGCCTCGGGGGTCTCGGCCGGGGTGCCGCCGAGGAACTCCTCGACCGCGCCGTCGCCGAGGCCCTCCTGGCTCATCGCGGTCAGCGCGGCGGCGGGGGCCAGCGCGACGACGCCGGTGACCAGGGTGCCCGGGCGGGAGGCGGCCCACAGCGCGAGCTGGCCGCCGGAGGAGTGTCCGACCAGGGTGATCCGGCGGGGTGCGTCGTTGTGGATGGTCCACTCCCGGCCGCTGAGCTGGATCGACTCGATCGCGGTCTCGACGTCCTCGAAGGCCTGCCGCCACTGGCCGGGTCCGTGCCGGTACTCCACCGTCGCGGTCAGGTGGCCCGCATCGGCCAGCGCCCGGCCCGCGGACCAGGTGCGCATCCGGTCGGAGTCGCGCCACATCCCGCCGTGGAGCAGCAGCACGAGCGAGTCGGTCGCCTCGGCCGGCTCGAAGACGTCGGCGACCTGACGAGCGGTGGCGCCGTAGCGCATCGTCGCGTCGGGGTAGGTGTCTGTCAGAGTCATGAGTTCTCCTCGCGGTTGCGGCTCTTTCGGCTGTCGTGGTCGAGCAGCACGCTGACCGCGACACCGACCACCAGCCCCCAGAAGGCGGAGCCGATGTTGAAGACGGTGATGTCGGCGACGGTGACCAGGAAGGTGACCAGCGCGCCGGTGACGTAGGGCCCGCTGAAGGCGGTCTGGAAGGCGCCCTGGAGCGGCTTGAGCATGGCCAGGCCGCCCAGCACGGCGACGTACGCCTCGGGCATGGTGGTGATGACCCGCACCATGCCGGGGGCGAGCAGGCCGAATCCGATCGCGAGTACGCCGCACCAGATCGCCGCGGCATAGTGCCGCCGTCGCTCGCCGGAGGCGGTGACCAGCGCGTTGGTCGGCCCGGCCAGGCAGGTGGACACCCCGCCGAACGGGGCCGCGACCAGGGACGTGACGCCGCACCAGCCGGTCACCTGGTTCATCCGCGGGTCGTGGCCGGCAGCCCTCAGGACCGCCATGCCCTGGCCGTTCTGGACGACCAGGACCGTGATCAGCAGCGGGATGGTGAGCTCGACGAAGGCGGAACCGGTGAAGACGGGTGTCGTCCAGACCGGGTCGACCAGCCAGCGGCCGGAGACCTCGACGGCCGGTCGGTCGGCGAGGGCCACCGCGACCGCTCCGACGGCGAGCGCGACCAGTACCGCCGGGAGCCAGCGCGCCAGCCGTGGGACCGCGCTGACGGCGACGAAGGCGACCACCATCGGCCCGGCGATCACCAGGTCGCGGTCGACGGCGAGGACCAGGTCGGTGCCGAAGCGGAGGAAGACACCGGCCACCATCGCCATCACGATCGGCATCGGCAGCAGGTGCATGAACCGGTCGACCTGCCGGGTCAGGCCCAGCGCGACCAGGAGCAGCGCCGCCATGACGAAGCCGCCGACCGTCTCCGGCCAGGAGGTGCCGGCGGCCATCGCCTGGCCCACGACAACGGTGCCGGGGATCGTCCAGAAGTAGACCAGCGGCTGCCGGCTCCAGCGCGAGGCGATGATCGTCAGCACGCCGTTGAGGCAGAAGACCGCGCTCACCCAGGACGCGACGACACCCGCGGAGAGCCCGGCTCCCTGGCCGACGGCGAGGATCACCGCGACCGGGCCGGTGCAGGAGAACAGGAAGCCGATGAAACCGTTGACCAGCTCGTGACGGCCCAGGTCGCGCCTCAGGCCGGTCGGTGCTTCCCGGGCATCCAGACGCGTGCTCATGGCTCCTCCGTCGGCTCGGCCGCCATCGCCGCGAGCTCGGTCCGGCTGCGGACGCCGAGCTTCGCGTAGATGCGGGTCAGGTGGTACTGCACGGTCTTGGGCGAGACGAACAGCTGCGCGGCGACCTCGCGGTTGGAGAGCCCCGAGGCGACCATCTCGGCGACGGTCTCCTCCTGCGGGGTCAGGTCCACCGGCCCGCGCTGGCCGCGCGGCGCGCGCACTCCCCCGGCGCGCAGCTCGCGCTGGGCCGCATCGACGTAGGTCAGCGCTCCGAGCCCGTCCCACAGGTCGCGCGCGGAGGAGAGCAGCGCCTCCGCGTCGCGGCGGCGACCGGCGCGACGCAGTGCCTGCCCGTAGGCGAAGGTGACGCGGGCGCGTTCGTAGCGCAGCGGCAGCCCGTCGAGCAGCTCGAGCGCACGGTCGAAGGTGTCGCGGACCCCGGCGAGATCGCCGCGAGCACCGTGCCAGCGGCCCCGGGCGGTGGCCAGCCTGGCTTGGGCGGACCGGTGCTGCTCCTCACGGGCGCGGGTCTCGTGCGGGCGGAGGAAGTCGTCGGCCTCGTCCAGCCGGCCCTCGGCGATCAGCGCGGCGGCGTACGTCTCGGCCCACGGCCAGATGGCGGGCTCGGTCAGCGCGCTGCCGGCCGGAGCCTGGGTGAGCGGCTCGAGGATGCGGAGGACGGCACGGAAGTCGCTGCGGGCCTCGGCGAGGTGAGCGCGGGCGAGGAGTGCGGGGACGCGCATGATCTCGTAGCCCTGCGCCCCGACCTCGGCGGCACGGGCGGTGCGAGCAGCGTCCTCCCAGCTTCCGCGCAGCAGGTGGGTCTCGGTGGCGGTCCACTCCAGCAGCGGGGTGACCAGGGCGATGCCGGACTCGGCGGCGAGCGCCCGTCCGGCCGCGACCGTCTGTAGGGCGGCGTCGCCCTCGCCGGTCAGGAACTGCACCCGCGCCAGCCAGGCCAGCGCCCACATCGAGATCCGGGTCGAGCCGCCGAGGACCCGTGGGTCGGTGACCCCTTCTAAGCGGCTGCGGGCCTCGTCGGGCTCGTCGGCGAGCACGTCGAGCCAGCCTCGGCCCATGGTGACCCGCTGGGTCTGGGCGCTGTGCCCGACACGGCGGGCGGCCAGGGCGTACGCCTCGTGGGCGTCCCCGAACCGGCCGGCCATCGCCAGGCCGAGCCCGCGGATCGCGGCCGCCTCGACGCCCGCCGCCGAGTCGCGGCCTGCCAGCGAGATCGCCCGGTCGGCCCAGGTGACCAGCTCGTCACCGCGGCACAGCGCCAGCGAATGCAGTACGTGCCGGGTGGCGATCAGCGCGGCGGTCTCCGGCTCCCGGTCGGCGTTGACGATGTCCCAGGCGCGCTTGAGCCGCACCTCGGCCTCGGTCGCGCGGCCGCGCAGGATCGCCAGATAGGCGAGCACCGCGTCGCGCAGCGGCGTCTCGCGCAGGCTCTCGACGATGGGGACCAGCGCCGCGGCGCCCATGCCGTCGCCCGCCGCGACCAGGGCGTCGACGGAGCGGATCAGCCGGTCGTCGCGGCGCACGGGGTCCTCGGTGAGCCGGCTGGAGTCACCGTAGAGGGCAGCGGCCTCCGCCCAGGCGCCCTCGTCGCCACGGCGCTGGGCCAGCCGGGCGACTTCCTCGGCGAGCTCGGCGTCGGGCAGCGGGGTGGCGGCGACGAGGTGCCGGGCCCGGCGGACCTCGTCGTCCACGACCGCGGCGGCGCGCTGGTGCGCATCGGCGGCCCGGCGAGCGCCCATCGTCGCCAGCACGGCGACACCGACCAGCGGCGTACGCCATCGGGGGCGGTGGTCGCGGGTGGTCTCGACGAGCCCGGCCGTGACCAGGGCGTCGACCGCGGAGAGTGGATCCTCGAGGCCGGCCAGGGTGGCGGCCTGTCCCAGGGAGGCGTCGTCCCCGAGGACGGCGAGTGCCTCCGCCAGCGCACGGTCCTCCGGACCGCAGCCGGCGAGCGCGAGCCGGATCTCCTCGCGTACGTGGACCGGTGCGGGCAACTGGGTGTCGGGCCGTGCCCAGCGGGTCGGCGGCAGCTCGTCGAGCAGCGCGACCGCGTCGCGCGGGCTGCCCGCAGTGTGGCGGGCGAGGACCTCGGCCATCGACGGGTGCAGGACCCGTCCGCGCAGCGAGGCCAGCTCACCGACCGCGGCCGCGTCCAGCCCCTCGATGCGTACGGTCTCGGCGGCGATCTCGCCGAGGAACGGGGTGCTGCGGGTCGCCGCCAGCACCACGAGCACCGGCGCGTCGCGGTGCCGGCGCAGCGCGGAGGCGATCGCCTGCAGCGAGAGCGTGTCGGCGAGGTCGGCGTCATCGACCAGGATCAAGCCGGGCTCCTCCCCCGATGCGACGGCCTCGGCGGCTCGCGCGACCAGGACATCGGCAGCTGCGGCCGGATCGGCCGGCGGCTCGTCTCCGAGCAGCTGCCGGAGAACCGCGCCGGGCGAGTCCTGCTCCCACGCACCGGCACGGGCCTTCAACGCCGGGGTCGCGACCCGGTCCGCCAGTCCGCGCAGGAGCGCGGTCTTCCCCAATCCCGGGTCTCCGAGGACGAGGACGGCTGCGGAGCCGGAGGCGCGGGTGAGGGCCAGCCGCGAGGTGAGCTCGACGAGCTCGTCCTCGCGGCCGACGCACCCAGCTCGTTCTATGAGCACGGTCACACCCTAGGCCCCCTTCAGGCTGGTACGCCGTCGTCGAGCGTGACGCTCACGACGGTCTCCTCCGGAGACCGCGGCACGGCCACGGTCACCACGGCACCGAGCACGGCGACCCCCGCGAAGATCTGGAAGGCGGTGGTGCCGCCGACCCCGGCGGCGACCAGTGCCCCGCCGATGATCGGTCCGACGATCCCGCCGAGCCGGCCGAACCCGGCGCACCAGGCGACGCCCGCGCCGCGGGCCCGGGTCGGGTAGAAGTTGGCGACGAGCCCGTAGATCAGCACTTGCGTACCGATCGTGCCGACGCCGGCGATCGCGACGGCCGGGAACAGGATGGAGAGCGGCAGCCCGAGGGGCAGCAGCAACAGCATCAGGGCGGCGAGCACGAAGGTCGTCGAGACCACCTTCTTGGCCCCGGTGCGGTCGGCGACGTACGAGGCGAGAAGGCCGCCGAGGATCGCGCCACCGTTGAGCACCAGCAGGAAGGTGAGCGCGTACGCCTTGCCGTAGCCGTTGTCCTCCATGATCTTCGGCAGCCAGGTGTTCAGGCCGTAGGTGAGCAGCAGGCCGGAGAAGCTCATCAGGCCGAGCACCATCGTCGGGAACGCGAGCGGGCGGCGGGCCAGAGCACTGAAGCCGACCGCCTCCTGCGCGGCACTGGTCGAAGCGACCCGGCCGCGGGAGTCGAGCCACAGCTGCGACTCGGGCAGCTTGGCGATGGCGAAGGGCAGCAGGAGCACCAGCGGAGCGGCGCCGATCGCCATCAGGATCCGCCAGTTGGAGCCGCTCGGATCGATGATGAGCGCCATCACGGAGGCCGTCACACCGCCGGCGGGGATGCCGCTGTAGACGATCGCGTTGAGCCGGTTCTTCCGCTCCGGCGGAGCGAACTCGGCGACCAGGGCGCCGACGGTCGCCAGGATCGCACCCAGCCCGATGCCGGTGAGGAAGCGGAGGATGCCGAAGACGGCGATCGACTGGGCGAACGCGGTCGCGGCCATCCCGAGCGAGAACCAGGTGATGCTGGCGAGCACGACCTTCCGGCGGCCGATCCGGTCGCTGACCGCGCCGGCGCTCAGCGCGCCGACGAGCACGCCGACGAGGGCGTAGCTGCCCAGTGTCCCTGCCTGGCCTGCGGAGAGCTGCCCGATCTGGGAGGGGTCTGCCATGAGGGTCGGCAGCACCGTGCCGTAGACCACGAGGTCGTATCCGTCGAACATCAGGGCCAGCGCGGAGAGCGCGACGACCCAGGTGAGCTGACGCCCGTTCTTGTCGTGCGTGTATTCGGACATGGGTGATCTCCATGGGTGACGCGAGCGTGCTCGCGAAGGGAGGGACGGCCCCGAGAGAGGACCTGGTGGCTCAGCCGAGGTCACCGCCGGCGACGGGCAGGACCGTGCCGGTGATGTAGGAGGCTTCCTCGGAGGCGAGGAAGCAGATCGCAGCGGCCTGCTCGTCGAGCGTGCCGTAGCGGTGCATCAGTGAGGTCTCGAGGGTCTGGTCGATGTGGGCCTGGAACCAGGCCTTCTCGGCGTCGTTCCGAGGTGTTGGAGTGCCCCGGGAGATCCGGCGTGGCGGAGCCTCCGTACCTCCCGGGGCCGTCGCGGTGACCCGGATCCCCGACCCGGCGTACTCCAGCGCGAGCGAGGCGGTGATCGCGTTGATCCCGCCCTTCGCCGCGGAGTACGGGATCCGGTGGATGCCGCGGGTCGCGGCCGAGGAGACGTTGACGATGACGCCGTGGCCGCGCTCGACCATGCCCGGCAGGGCGGCCCGGCAGGCGTAGAGCGTGGTCATCAGCGACCGGGTGATCTCGGCGTCGATCTGGTCGGCCGTGAACTCGGTGAACGGCTTGAAGTTGATCGCGCCGCCGACGTTGTTGATCAGCACGTCGATCCGGCCGTACGTCTCCAGCGCCCGCTCCACCAGCGCGGCCGCGCCCTCGTAGTGCTCGAGGTCGCACTCGACCGCGCTCGTGGTCGCGCCCTGGCCGGTGAGCTCTTCGGCCACCTCGGCCACCAGCGGCGAGCGGTCGGCGAGGACGACCTTGCCGCCCTCGGCGGCCACCCGTCGCGCGACCTGCGCGCCGATGCCCTGGGCCGCGCCGGTGACCACCACGACCTGGCCGGCGAACCGGCCCGGGGTGATGAACCGCGGCCTGGTCGCGGCGGCCGACTCGGCCATCGCGCGCCGCATCGTCTCCTTGGACCGCTCGCTGTGGGCCTTGATCAGCTCGCGGGCGGCCGCTCGGTCGCCGCGCTCGAAGGCCTCGACGATGTCGAGGTGGTCCTGGGTGCACTGCGGGTGGCACCAGGTGGCGTTGCGCAGCACGTCCTCCATCCGGCCCTTGACCCCGAGCGCCTGGTAGGCGGCCAGCAGGTGGCTGTTGCCGGTGAGGGTGAACAGGTAGTCGTGGAACGCGGCGTTCGACTCGGTGTAGCCGTGGGCGTCGAGGAACCGGTCTCCGTCGACGTACGGCAGGGTGGACTCGGCGAGCAGCCGGTAGCCGGCCAGCTTCTGGGAGTCGAGCCGCCCGATGGTCAGATCGAGCGCTCCCACCTCCAGCGCCGCCCGGGCCTCGAAGATCGCGTCGGAGGCCGAGATGTCCGGGTGCTCCTCACCGATCGTGTAGCCGTCCTCGGTGGTGTCCCCGCCGGTCTTGCCGGCTCCTCCGCTGGTCGAGCCGCCGGAGCCGCTAGGCGGAGGCGTGTCGAGACCAACAGAGTCGTCTCGAGCGAACGTCACCTGACCGCCGATGCTCCGCGCCTCGGGCGACTCGATCAGGTCCTCGACCGTGTTGGTCTCGACACGCTCGCTGGCGCTCACGGCTCGACCAGCGGGAGCTGGCGCGACCAACTGGCCGGCGATGCGGCGTACGACATCACCGTCATCACGCGCCACGGCAGCCGATCCGCTGGGACCGAGGTCGAGCGCCGGAAGCATCGACTGCCCGGCGATGCCACGCGCCTCGGGGTGCGTCTCCAACTCGACGTGCACGGCTGACGCCTCGGCCGACGCGGGCGACGGGGCCGACGCCTCGGCAGTGGTTGGCACCGCGAGGGCGAACTTCTCGTAGTAGAAGCCGGTGGGCTCGAGGCCGGCACCGGAGACGTGGGTACGCACCGCCTCGACCATCGGCGGCGGGCCGCACAGGTAGATCGCGACGTCGCCGTCGTGCAGGTCGTCGTCGCCGATCAGGCTCGTCACGTAGCCCTTGTTGGCCGCGGTCGAGTCGGGGTCGGAGACGCAGTGGTCCCAGCTGAAGCCGGGCAGCCGCGAGACGAGCTCGCGGACCTCGTCGAGCTTGACCAGGTCGTCGTCGGTGCTGACGCCGTAGACCAGCCGGCCGCCGCGGTCGCAGCCGTCGACATCGAGCTGGCGCAGCATCGAGAGCACCGGTGCGAGCCCGGTGCCGCCGGCCAGCATCAGCACGGGCCGGCGTGCTTCGCGCAGGAAGAAGGACCCGTTCGGCCCGGTGAAGGTGACCTCGTCACCGACGGTGGCGCGCTCGGTCAGCCAGGTCGACATCGCGCCGCCCGGGGTGAGCTTGACCAGGAAGACGAGCCGCTCCTCGTGCGGGGCGTTCGCGAAGGAGTAGGACCGGGTCACCTCGGTGCCGGGCACGGCGATGTTGACGTACTGCCCGGGCAGGAAGGCCAGCTCGCCCCGGTTCGGGATGTCGATGGAGAGCTCGACCGTGGTGGGGCTGAGCCGGTCCAGGCCGACGACGGCGCCGGTGTAGCTCGCGGCGCCGGTCTTGGCGACCTCGGAGGTGGTGGCGATCTGCAGCGCGAGGTCCGAGCGCGGCTTCATCGAGCACGGCAGGGCGTACCCCTCGGCGGCCTCCGCCTCGGAGAGCGCGTCCTCGATGTAGGTGCCGCCGTCGTACTCCCCCGACTCGCACAGCGCCTTGCACGTCCCGCAGGCGCCGTCGCGGCAGTCGAGCGGGATGTTGATCCGCTGGCGGTAGGACGCGTCGGCGACGGTCTGGTCCTCACGGACGGTGATGAACCGGGTCACCCCGTCCTCGAAGGAGAGGGCGACCTGATGGGTGGCTACCCCGGTGGCGGGTTCGCCAGAAATGGGCTCAGCGGTTGCAGTCATCGTGATGCCTCAGACGTGGTAGATGTCGACGACGTGGTGGATGTAGTCGTTCTTGAGCACCACGGTCTTGCGGCGGATCTGCGGCTGCTCGCCGGAGAAGTCGATCGTGTAGAACGACGTGCCGTAGTAGGGGTCGACGGTCTTGTAGCGGAAGTACATGGTGTGCCAGTTGAAGCGCACGTCGACCAGGTCACCGCGGCGCTCGATCACCTCGACGTTGCTGATGTTGTGCGACGTACGCGGCTCCGGCAGCGAGGTGGCCGAGGACCGCTCCGTACGGATCCGGAAGACCCGGTCCTCCAGGCCACCCTTGTTGGGGTAGTAGATGAGCGACATCTCGGTCTGCGGGTCCTCGGTGAGGAGGTCGGCGTCGTCCCAGCAGGGCATCCAGTAGACGACGTCGTCGGCGTAGCACTCCAGCCACTTCTCGAACTCGCGGTCGTCGAGGAAGCGGGCCTCACGGTAGAGGAACTGCTCGATCGAGTTCTGGGTGATGAGCTTCGCCCCTGCCGGGGCGGCGTTCTGGGTGAGCGTCATGGTCAGTTGCCCTTCTCGTTCGCGATGGCCGTACGCATCTGCTCGGTCCACTGCGCGTGCATGACCGGGTAGAGACCCTCGTCCTCGTTCTTGGCACCGGCCGAGATCACGCCTGGCATGTCGAGGGCCTCGGCGACCTCGTCGGGTCCGGTGTGCCAGTGCTCGGCGCCGCGGCTCATGTCGTTCCACGGAGCCGCGGAGGCCTGGTAGGTCAGGAAGCAGGAGCGGAACTCCTCCAGGTCGTCGGGCGTGGCCATGCCGGAGGCGTTGAAGAAGTCCTCGTACTGCCGGATCCGCCAGGCCCGGGACTCAGGGCTCTCACCCTTGGGGGCGATGCAGTAGATGGTGACCTCGGTCTGGTCGACCGAGATCGGACGGAAGTGCCGGATCTGGGTCGAGAACTGGTCCATCAGGTACACGTTCGGATAGAGCAGCAGGTTGCGCGAGCCCTTGACCATGAACTCGCCCTTGGCCTCGCCGAACTTCTCCTTGAGCGTGTCCATCTGGTCCCACAGCGGTCGGTCGGCGGGGTTGGCCGCCCAGGTCCACAGGCACAGGTGGCCGTTCGGATAGGACCAGTAGCCGCCACCCGCCTTGCCCCAGCTGCCGGCGTCGACGGTCTTGGTGGTGTTCTTCGACTCGCCGGTGTTGCGCCGCGAGGTGGTGGCGGCGTAGTTCCAGTGGGTGGCGGTGACGTGGTAGCCGTCGGCGCCGTTCTCCGCCTGGACCTTCCAGTTGCCGTCGTAGGTGTAGGTCGAGGACCCGCGCAGCACCTCGAGCCCGTCGGGCGACTGGTCGACCAGCATGTCGATCACCTTGACGGTGTCGCCGAGGTGCTCCTCGAGGGGCAGTACGTCCTCGTTGAGCGAGCCGAACAGGAAGCCGCGGTAGCTGTCGAAGCGGGCCACGTGGGTCAGGTTGTGCGAGCCCTCGGTGTTGAAGCTCTCCGGGTAGCCCGCGTCGTCGGGGTCCTTGACCTTGAGCAGGGTGCCGTCGTTGCGGAACGTCCAGCCGTGGAACGGACAGGTCAAGGTCATCCGGTTGTCGGTCTTGCGCCGGCACAGCATCGCGCCACGGTGGGCGCAGGCGTTGATCATGCAGTGCAGCTCGCCGTCCTTGTCGCGAGTGATCATCACCGGCTGCCGCCCGATGTAGGTGGTGAAGTAGTCGCCGGGGTTGGGCACCTGGCTCTCGTGGGCGAGGTAGATCCAGTTGCCCTCGAAGATGTGCTTCATCTCCAGCTCGAAGACCTCTTCGTCGGTGAAGATCCGGCGGTTGGCGCGGTAGATCCCGGCCTCGCGGTCCTCGACCACGGCGTCCGACAGGACGTTCTCGATGTGGCCCAGGCTCTCGGTGAGCGGTGCGGTCATGGTGATGCCTCCAACGGGTGACGGTCACCACACCTTCGCAAGGCAGTGGCGGTCGTCACACCAGGCGAATGCCCAGTTCCGACCTAGGCATCTATTGATCATTCGAATCGATCAATAGGCGTCAGTTTCGTCCTTGTTGTTTATCTATCGCGGACCTAGTGTGGCGATCGTCACCAGCTTTTCTGAGGAGCGCTTCCATGGAGCTACGCCACCTGCGGTACTTCGCAGCGGTCGCCGAGACCTGCCACTTCGGGCAGGCCGCGGCGCAGCTGCACATCGCCCAGCCGGCGCTCTCCCAGGCGATCCGCCAGCTCGAGTCCGAGCTCGACGTCACCCTGTTCACCCGGACGACCCGCCAGGTCTCCCTGACCCCGGCCGGCGAGTTCCTGCGCACCGAGGCCGCCCGGGTGCTGGCCGCCGTCGACGACAGCATTCGAGGCGTACGCCGCATCGGGGCCGGCCGCCACGGTCTGGTCCGCCTGGGCCTGACCGGCACCGCCTCCTTCTCGCACCTGCCCGGCATCGCCCGGGTGGTCAAGCGCGAGCTGCCCGAGGTGGCGCTCGAGATCCACGCCGACCTGCTCACCCCGGCCCAGTGCGAGCGGCTGCAGAGCGGCGCGCTCGACCTCGGCGTACTGCGGCCGCCCGCGACCGGCGAGGGGCTGACCCTGCGCACCCTCGAGGTCGAGCCCCTCGCGCTCGCCATCCCCGTCGACCACCGGCTCGCCGTCGAGCCCGTCGTGGCCCTGGCCGACCTGCGCACCGAGCCGTTCATCGCCTACAGCGCCCGCGACTCGGCGGTCAACGAGGCGGTCCTGCGCAGCTGCCGCGAGGCCGGGTTCGTGCCGCGCCGCGAGCACGAGGCGCCCAGCACCGCGGTCCTGCTGGCGCTGGTCGCCGCGGGCCTCGGCGTGGCGGTCGTCCCGGCCTCGGTCCGCGCTCTCCCGCTGGAGGGCGTGGTCTTCCGCGACCTGCTCGACGCGGGCAGCGTCGAGCTCTCCCTCGCCTACCGCACCGATGACGACAACCCCGTCGTCGACGCCGTCATCGCGATCCTCGAGGCCGCCGACCTGTTCACCGCACCCCGTCTGGAAGTTCCCCGATCATGAAGATCACCAAGATCGAGGCGATCCCGTTCGCCATCCCCTATCGCAAGCCGCTGCGATTCGCCTCCGGCGAGGTCCACACCGCCCAGCACGTGCTCGTCCGGGTGCACACCGACGACGGTGTCGTGGGTGTCGCCGAGGCGCCGCCGCGGCCGTTCACCTACGGCGAGACCCAGGCCGGGATCATCGCCGTGATCGACCAGCTCTTCGCCCCGCAGCTCGCCGGGCTCACCCTGCTCGAGCGCGAGACGGCCCGTGCCCTGATGGAGCGCACGGTCGGCAACCCGACCGCGAAGGCCGCCGTCGACATGGCGATCTGGGACGCCCTCGGCAAGACCCTGGACCTGCGGGTCGTCGACCTGCTCGGTGCCTTCACCGACCGGATGCGGGTCTCCCACATGCTCGGCTTCGACACCCCCGAGGCGATGGTCGCCGAGGCGGAGCGGATGCGGGAGACGTACGGGATCTCGACGTTCAAGGTGAAGGTCGGCCGCTCCCCCATCGAGCTCGACACCGCCGTCGTCCGTGCGCTGCGCGAGCGGTTCGGCGCCGAGATCGAGCTGTACGTCGACGGCAACCGCGGCTGGACCGCGGCCGAGTCCGCCCGCGCGATGAAGCAGATGGCCGACCTGGATCTGCTCTTCGCCGAGGAGCTCAACCCCGCCGACGACGTCCTCGGGCGCCGCTGGCTGGTCAGCCAGGTCGACGTGCCGTTCATCGCCGACGAGTCGGTCCCGACGGCGGCCGACGTGACCCGCGAGGTGCTCGGCGGCTCCGCCACCGCGATCAGCATCAAGACCGCGCGCACCGGCTTCACCGGGTCGCAGCAGGTGCTCCATCTCGCCGAGGGCCTCGGGCTGGAGGTCGTGATGGGCAACCAGATCGATGGCCAGCTCGGCAGCGCCTGCTCGATCGCCTTCGGCGCGGCCCACCGGCTCACCTCCCGCCGCGCCGGTGAGCTCTCCAACTTCCTCGACATGGCCGATGACCTGCTCACCGAGCCGCTCGAGATCCGCGACGGCGAGCTCGCCGTACGTCCTGGTGCCGGCCTCGGGGTCGAGATCGATGCCGACAAGCTCGATCGCTACCGCACCGACAACTGAACACCTGACCCCACCGCAACACGAGAGGACACACCCATGACCACCGACCAGACCCTCGAGTCCACCGAGGCAGCTTCCGCGGCCGCCTCGGGCGCCTCCGCCACCGAGCGGTTCGCTGCCGACAAGTCGCCGTTCGAGGCCGTCAAGGACACCCCGCCCGAGCGCGTCGACGTGCTGGCCAAGCGCGTGCTCGGCGCGATCTACGACACGATCCGCGAGGAGAAGGTCAGCTACGACGAGTACAACGCGCTCAAGGCGTGGCTGATCCAGGTCGGCCAGGACGGCGAGTGGCCGCTCTTCCTCGACGTCTGGGTCGAGCACGAGATCGAGAAGGTCGCCACCGAGCACCGCGAGGGCAACAAGGGCACCATCGAGGGCCCCTACTACGTCCCCGCCGCCCCGGAGCAGGGCGCGAACGGCACCATCCCGATGCGCGAGGGCGAGTCCGGCACCCCGCTGACCTGGGCCGGAAAGATCACCTCCACCGACGGCACCCCGCTCGACGGCGCCAAGGTCGAGCTGTGGCACGCCGACGCCGACGGTTTCTACTCGCAGTTCGCCCCCGGCATCCCGGAGTGGAACCTGCGCGGCAGCTTCACCGTCGGCTCCGACGGCGCCTTCGAGATCCACACGATCCAGCCGGCTCCCTACCAGATCCCGACCGACGGCTCCTGCGGCAAGCTCATCGCTGCCGCCGGCTGGCACGCCTGGCGTCCGGCACACCTGCACGTCAAGGTGTCGGCCCCGGGCCACGAGCTCCTCACCGCCCAGCTCTACTTCCCCGGTGACGAGCACAACGACGACGACATCGCCTCGGCGGTCAAGCCCGAGCTCGTGCTCGCGCCCGTCGCCGGCGAGGACGGCTCGGTGAGCGTCGACTACGGCTTCGTCCTCGACCCGGTTCGCGGCTGATGCTCTATCACGTACGCATGGACGTCCGGATCCCGCACGACCTGGATCCGGACGTCCGCGACGACACGATCGCCCGCGAGAAGGCCTACGCCCAGGAGCTCCAGCGCGCCGGGAAGTGGCCGCACCTGTGGCGGATCGCCGGGGAGTACGCCAACTTCTCGGTCTTCGACGTCGAGTCCCACGACGAGCTCCACCAGATCCTCTCCGGCCTGCCGCTGTTCCCCTACATGGACGTCCAGGTCACGCCCTTGGCGAAGCACCCGTCCAAGGTGGACTAGAGGCGTTCGAGCACTCGGTCGGCTTCGCGCCGCAACGGCGCGAAGCCGTGCTCGATCGCCAGCTGCCGGCCCCGGTGGGCATGGACCCGGGCGGTGTCGTCGTCCCCCTCGGCGTGGAGCGCCTTCGCCAACCCGATCCGGGCACGGGTCTCGGTGAACGAGGCGATGTGCGCGTGGCTGAGCCGGACCGCGTACTCATAGGTCTCGGCGGCGTCGCGGTGGCTCCCGGTCGCGTCGAGAGCAGCGGCATAGCTGCACGCCGTCGAGGCGACGAAACGTACGTCCCCGTGGGCTCGCGCGGTCAGGTGGGCCCGGTCGGCGAGCTCGAGCGCGGCGGCGTGGTCGCCCCGCACCAGGGCGAGCAGGCTGAGCTCCTCGAGCACGTTGGCCTCGGCGAACGGGCTCCGGTTGTGCGTGGCCTGCGCCAGCGCCGACTCCAGCCGTGAGCCCGCTGAGTCGAGCATGCCCAGGGCACGCTCGGCCGCAGCCAGGGTCGCGAGCTCGAGAGGGGTCGGGCTCCCCTGTGCCTCGCTCAGCTCGACCGCCTTGAGCTGGTGGGCGCGCGCTTCCTCGAAGCGGCCCTGCTCGGTGCAGGTGATGCCGTACGCCTGGTGGGCCCAGGAGCGCAGCCCCTCGGCGCCCTCGGCGTCGCCGAGGATCTCCAGCGCGCGCACGTAGGCGGCCTCGGCCTCGCGTCCCGAGTCGGCGACCCGGTAGCGGTGGCCCTCGACGATGGCCGCGAACGCCTGCCCCGGCATCCATCCGCTCACGTCGAGGAGGCGTCGCGCCCGGTCGGCCTCCGCCCAGGACTCGTCCATCCGGCCGAGAACCTCGAGGGCGTCGGAGCGCAGCGTACGCAGGAAGGCCTCGGCGCGGACCTCGTCCTCGTGCATGGCCGCTTCGACACCCACGGTGACGAGGTCGAGGTAGGTGGTCACGTCGAGGCGGGTCCGGTAGTGGATCCTGGACTGGTCGACGAGCTTCCAGGCGTAGTGGCGTCGGCGTGGGTCGGTCGCGACCTGCTTCGTGAACGCGATCAGCAGCTGGGCCTCACGGTCGAGCCAGGTGCGGGCGTCGTCGGCCGAGTCGAAGCGGTTGCCCGGCGACGACTCGATCTCCAGCGCGCGCAGGCGGCCCGGATAGACCGTGTCGGCAGCGCTGACCGCGGTGTCGAGGAGCCAGTCGGCGAGCCGGCCCTGCGCCTCCGGCTGCTCGGGATCGGCGGCGGTCAGATCGCCGGCATGGAGCCGGAGCAGGTCGTGGTAGTGGTAGCGGCCGACACCGTCGTCGGCTCTGTCGTCGGGCCTGACGGTCTGCAGCATGTTGGCGTCGACCAGGTCCTCGAGCAGCCGCTGTGTGGTGTCCGGGTCGCGGTCGAGGACGGCGCACGCCGGGGCAGGGTCGAAGTCGTAGGCCGAGATCAGCGAGCACAGCCGGAAGGCGCGCTGCGCCTCGGTCGGCATCGCGGCATAGGAGATCTCGAGGCTCGCCGCGACGCTCACCTCGCCGACGGCCAGCTCGGCGAGGCGGTGCGAGCTCGCGGTGAGTCGGTCGGCGTAGGTCTCGATCGACCATTCCGGGCGGCTCAGCAACCGAGCCGCGGCGATCCTGAGCGCGAGCGGGAGGCGGCCGCAGGCCAGCGCCAGCGACTCGCTCGCACGAGGCGCGGCGGCGACGCGCTCCTGGCCGACGATCGCGCCGATGAGGTCGACGGAGGCGTCGGTGCCGAGCTCGCCGAGGTGGATCTGTCGCGCCAGGTCGATCAAGCCCGCGAGGGCCGGCAGCCGGTGGCGGCTGGTGATGATCGTCCGGGTGGCACCGAGACCGGGCAGCAGCGGGATGACCTGGCCGGGGTTGTCGACGCTGTCCAGCACGATCAGCATCCGCCGGTCGGAGAGCTCGCTGCGGAAGAGTGCCGCGGCGTCGGCGTCGTCGGTCGGGATCTGCTGGCCGGAGAGGCCGAGCGAGCGCAGGAACCGCCTCAGCACCGATCCGGGTTCCACGGCCTCGCCCGAGACACCGTGGAGGTCGGCGTAGAGCTGGCCGTCCGGGAAGTCGCCGCTCAGCCGGGCCGCCGCGCTCAGCGCCAGCGCACTCTTGCCGGAGCCCGCCGGACCGGTGACCAGCACCGCCGCACCGCCCCCGTCGCCGAGCCCGGCCTCCAGCGTCGCCAGCTCGACATCGCGTCCGATCAGCACCGGCGCCGCCGGCATCTCGCGAGGTACGTCCCGCCGGCGCGCGCCCTCGACCAGCGTCGGTCGCCTGGCGTGCCAGCGTCCTTCCAGCGTGCCTTGATGCACGTCCTCGAGCACCGGACTCGGGTCCAGCCCGAGCTCCTCGGCCAGAGCCTTGCGAGCGGTGTCGTAGGCCGCGAGCGCCTCGGCCTGGCGACCGGCCGTCGCCAGCGCCTTCACGTACGCCGCCCACAACGGCTCGTCCAGCGGCCGCAGCCGGGCGAGCTCGGCCACGATCGGGAGCGCCTCGATGACATGGCCCTCCTCCGCGGCCCGGCTCGCCCAGCTGAGCACGACCGCGACGTACTCGTCCTCGACCGCGCCCGAGAGCCACGGCGCCTGCTCGAACCCCTCGGGGCGCCCACGCCACAGGCGCACCGCCCGGGTCAACGCGTCCATGTCGCCACTCTCGACCAGCTCCCGGAACCGGACCAGGTCGAGCTCGTCGGCGGAGGCGTCCAGGCGCAGGGTGCTGCCTTCCTGGGTGACCGCGATCGGCGCGACGAGGGCACGCAGGCGCCGGAGCAGCTGGGCCATCCGCCGGCCCGCGGCCTCGGAGGTCAGCTCCGGCCACAGCAGGTCGAGCAGCTCGTCGCGGGCGACCCTCTCCCCCGGCTCCAGGGCCAGCCGCCTCAGCAGCAGCCCGACCTGGTCGGGCACGTCGAGCGGCGCCCCGTCACGGACGACGACGGTCGGGCCGAGGACGGCGATGCTCGCGTCCGCGCTCTCGGCCGCCTCGCGACCCGGCGTGGGGTCCTCGGCGAACCGGGCCGTCTCCTCCTGGGTGAGGTCCAGCGCATCGGCGAGCGCACGCAGCGAGGCCGTCCGCGGACGCCTCGTCCTCCCCTGCTCGAGATCCCGGATCGAGGCGACGCTGAGACCCGAGGCGCGGGCCAGCGCACCCTGGGTCAGCGAGCGCGCCTCGCGCATCTGCCGGAGCCAGGGACCGAACGACCCTTCACGGCGCACCCTGGCCTCCGTCAAGGCCCCGAGCCTGGTGAGTCACCACGAAATCCTATCGAGTCGGTCGATGCTGGACTATACGGCGCTCGCTGCGGGCGACGCCTGGTCGACTCGACCCGCAATAGCACGGAAACCTCGGCGTTCTACTGTGGTGGAGCCCGAGTTCAACGGACAGCAAGGCCTCCAGGCCGGGAAAGCGGACACCTCCGGGCACGACCACCGTCTGCTCCGAGCAAGGAGATCACCCATGAGCACCTTCCATGTCCCCGCCGTCGACATCGCTGCGTACGTCCAGGGCGGAACACCCCAGGAGAAGGCGGCCGTCGCGGCCGCCATCGACACCGCCTGCCGTGAGGTCGGCTTCATCCAGATCCTCGGCCACGACGTCGCTCCGTCGGTGGCCGAAGGCCTGGCCGCGGCCATGGACGACCTCTTCGCCCTGCCGCTCGCAGAGAAGACCCGGTGGCGCCGCCCGGCCGCCGAGAACCGTGGCTACACCCCGCCGAAGTCGGAGACGCTCGCGCTCAGCGCCGGCGTGCAGTCCGAGACGCGGATGAAGGACTTCTTCGAGGCCTTCAACGTCGGCTCGTCGGTCTCCGACCATCCCGACGCCGACCTGGTCGCCGCGCACTACGCGGAGAACACTTGGCCCGCGATCCCCGACTTCCAGGTCCGCATCGACGCCTGGCGCGCCGAGGCCGCCCGGGTCGCACGCACCATGGTCACGATCTTCGAGGACGCGCTCGACGTGGAACGGGGCACGATCGCGAGCCTCGCGGCCCACCCGATCGAGGTCCTGCGGATGAACAACTACGCCCTGCCCGAAGGCACCCGCGTCGAGGTCGACGAGGACATGATCGGGATGGGCGAGCACACCGACTACGGCATTGTCACGATCCTGTGGGCCGACCGGGTCAAGGGCCTCCAGGTCCTGCACGGTGGCGAGTGGCACGACGTCAGCCCGGCCGAGGGTGCGCTCCTGATCAACCTCGGCGACCTCACGACCCGGCTGACGAACGAGCAGTGGCTCTCGACGCTGCACCGGGTCAAGCCGCCGATCGTCGGTGGCACCATCCAGCGACGCCGGTCGGCCGCGTACTTCTTCGACGGCGACGCCGAGGCCAAGATCGGCCCGCTGCCGGGGTTCGTCGACGACGTGCACCCGCGCCTCTACCGCGACGTCACCGTCGACGAGCACATCGCCGCCAAGCTCGCGGGCTCCCGCGCCGGCGTCCTCAATGCGGCCGCCGGCCGGGAGGCGGCCCGCGTGCTCACCGCGGGTCGCTGACCAGTTGTGCTGGCGAATGCGTCGGGTGACATCGGGGCTAGGGCCGGTCCAGGCCCGCGGCGGCAGCGGCCCAGCTCCACAGCGCCTCGGCCTCTCCGCGACCCGGGCGGGTCGCAGACCGGTAGCTCGTGGGGCGCTGGCGGCGATCGTGCCAGAAGGTGCCGGACGGCGGGGTGGGCTCGGTGGCCGCGAGCCACACCGCCGTGTCCGCACCCTCCTCGGCCGGGCGCAGCAGCGGTCGGCTCAACGTACGGAAGGCGGGGAGCGATCGGGCGAGGCCCGGTGTGTCCGCCCAGCCGGGGTGCATGACGAAGGTGGCGATCCGGTCCGGTGACCACCGCCGGTCCAGGATCGGTGCCAGCTCCACCTGCATGCGCTTGGACCTCGCATAGGCCACGGCGCCCTGGTAGGTGCCTTGCTCGAACTCGGGGTCGTCCACGGGAAGTGGCTGGGTGTACATCCCGCCCGAGGCGACGAAGACCTGCCGGGCGCCGCGCTCGGCGCGGCGCAGGGCCGGCAGCAGCTGCTCGGTCAGCCGGATCGGCCCGAGCACATGGGTGGCGACGGACAGCTCGTGACCCTCGACCGACTCGGTCCGCTCGGGCGGCATGACGCCCGCGTTGTGCACGAGCACGTCGAGAGCGGTGCGGCCGCCGTCCCGCTCGCAGAAGTCTTCGGCGAACGCGTCGATCATGGCCGGATCGGAGACGTCGCAGCGCTCCGTCCGAAGCTCGGCGGCCCGCCCCTCGACGCGCAGCACCCGCTCGATCCGGGCAACCGCGGGGGCGGCGCGTTCGGGTGAGCGTACGAGGATGTGGACGCGTGCACCGAGGCGGGCCAGACCCAGCACGGTGGCCTCGCCGAGACCGCTCCCGCCGCCGGTGACCACAGCGGTCCGCCCTGTCAGAGCTCCGGGACGCGGGTCGTTCTCGGCCCAACGACGGTGACGGATCGCGTAGCCGAGGCGGGAGTAGCCCAGCAGGACCGTGCGGTCGAGCACGCGGTCGAGACCCTGGTCGGGCGCTGCGGTCCGGCTCATGTGCGCACGCCCCCGAGGACGTGTCGCAGCGCCTGCTCGGCCTCGACGAACCGGAAGCGGTGCTCGAGCCCGAGCAGTCGTTGCGGGACCACCCGCTGGTTGGCGAAGGCCACCTCCTGCGCCCCTTCCCTACCCAGGAGCAGGCGGGGCCCGAACGAAGGTGTCGGCAGGATCGCCGGGCGGTGCAACGCTCGCCCCAGCGCAGCGGCGTAGGCGCGCTGCCGCAGCGGAGAGGGGGCGACGGCGTTCACCGGGCCCGAGAGTCCGGGATCCACCAGAGCCCGGTGGTAGATGTCGACGAGATCGTCGATCGCGATCCAGGACTGCCACTGCTCCCCCGAGCCCATCGGGCCGCCGAGTCCGGTGGCGAACAGGGGCCGCTGCAGGCGCAGGGCCCCGCCACGCGGGCTCTGCACGATCCCGGTGCGCACCAGGACGACCCGCATCTCCGCGTCGACGGAGGCCAGGGCCGCCTCCTCCCAGTCACGGACGACGTGGGCGAGGAAGTCGTCCCCGGTCGTGGAGTCCTCGGTGAGGACCTCCTCGCCACGGTCGGCTCCGTAGATCCCGATCGCGGACGCACAGACGAAGACACCCACGCCGGCCTCCGCAGCGGCCCGGGCGAGCAGACGGGTGGGCCCGATGCGTGAGCCGCGGATCAGCTCCTTGTGCCTGTCGGTGAAGCGGCCGGCGATGCTGTGGCCGGCCAGGTGGACCACGGCGTCCACCCCGGCCAGCGAGGCCGGGTCGGGGTCGTCCGGGTCCCAGGCACGCTCGTCGGGCGCGCTCGGGCGGTGGCGCACCAGGCGGACGACGGTGTGCCCGCCGGTGGTCAGAAAGGCCGAGACCGCGCTTCCCACCAGGCCGGATGCGCCGGTGACCGCCACGGTGAGCCGAGGTGTGCCGGCCGCCGAGCGGTGGGCGGCCAGGTCGTCGGCGAGCTGACGCTGCCGGTAGGCGAACATCGGCTCGAGCAGTCTCCTCGGCAGTGTCGTCGTGACCCTGTCGACCACGGTGGTGCCCTCACCGGCGCTCTCGAAGTCGTGTCGATGGTGCCACGACACCGGCACCAGGAACGGACGCGAGACCAGGCGGTCGGCGAAGCTGCGCTCGGCGACGTACTCCTCGGGCAGGTGCTGGGCCACCCATCGCCGCCCGGCCGGGAAGGCGAGCACCGCGGTGCCGCCGGCGAGGTCCTGGGCCTCCTCGGCGATCCGGACGGGCTGCCACGGGGGCACCAGCCGCTGGAACGCGCCGGGCCGGCCGTGCCAGTCGAAGACGACGTCGGCCGCGTCCGGCACGGTGTGCCGGAACTCGTGGGTCGTCGTACGGAAGGTCATCAGTTGGAGTCCTTCAGCTCTGCCAGCCGGGCCAGTGCCACGCGACGCTCCTCGGCGTGGTCGACGATGCGTTCAGGGTAGCCGTCGGCGAACCCCTCGGGGTGGCGCCACGGCTCGTGGGCCGCCGCCCCTGAAAGGTGGCGAAGCTCGGGTACCCAGCGTCGGACGTAGTCACCCTGGGGGTCGAACTTGAGGCCCTGGGTGATCGGGTTGAAGACCCGGAAGTAGGGCGCGGCGTCAGTTCCGGTCCCGGCCACCCACTGCCAGCCGTGATTGTTGGAGGCCACGTCGCCGTCGAGGAGATGGTCGAGAAAGTGCCGGGCGCCTACCGGCCACCAGATGTGCAGGTCCTTGACCAAGAAGCTCGCGACGACCATCCGCACCCGGTTGTGCATCCAGCCCTCCGCGAGCAGCTGGCGCATACCGGCATCGACGAACGGGAATCCGGTCGTGCCCGACTTCCACGCCTCCACCAGCTCGGGGTCCTCGTCGTACTGCATGCCGTGCATCGTTCCCCGCAGGTCACGCCATGCCGACCCCGGTTCGTGCCAGAGCACATCCGCGTAGAACTCACGCCAGGCCAGCTCCGCGACGAAACGCTCGACATCCTCCCCGGAGGCACCGGTGTCGTGCGCGTCCAGATCGGCCAGGAGCGTACGCGGGTGGATCTCGCCGTACTTCAGCGCTGTCGAGATCCGGCTGGTCCGGTCGAGGTCGGGCCGGTCCCGGGCCGAGGCGTAGCCGGCCAGCTCCTCGGCACAGAAGTCCTCCCAGCGGTGGAGCGCCGTACGCTCGCCGGCCTCCTGGTCGAGATCGTCGGGATGGTCGGGCAACGGCTCCGAGTCGAGCTTCGTCATCCACTCGACCTGAGGGTCACCGGCGGGTGCCCTCCATCCGTGCTCGCGCCATGCCCGTAGGAAGGGGGTGAAGACGCGGTAGGGCGCCCCGCTCGCGTTCCGGACGCGGCCCGGGGTCACGGCGTAGGAGCTGCCGGTGCCGACCAGCCCGATGTCGGCGTCCGCCAGCCGCTGCTCCACCTCCTCGTCGCGCCGCCGGCCGTAGGGGGTCGTCTCGGTCGAGATGTGCACCCGGCTCGCTCCGGCCTCGGCGGCGACCTGGGCCACCACCTCGGCCGGGTCGCCCTGACGGATCACCAGCGCACCGCCCGTCTCCTCGCGCAGTGCTGCGAGCGAGGCCAGCAGCCGCCCCCACCTCCGCCCAGTGCCGGCCAGGCGCGGGTCGAGCACGAACAGCGGCACCACGTGCCCTTCGGCGGCCGCGGCCTGCAGGGCCGGATGGTCCCCCAGCCGCAGGTCTCGCCGGAACCACATCAACGACGTCGTCATGGGTGGTCCCGTCCGCCGGCCTCCAGGCGGATCTGGGCAACGTCGATGGCCTCGGCCCGGAAGCCCGCCTCGCAGTAGGCCAGGTAGAACTCCCAGGTTCGACGGAACTCGTCGTCGAAGGCGTCCGACTCGATCGTCGACCACGCGGCCAGGAAGGCGGAGCGCCAGCGGCGCAGGGTCTCGGCGTAGTCGGCTCCGAACCTGTCGGTGCGGGTCACGCTCAGGCCGGCCCGGGCGGCCTGCTCGGAGATGGCGGTGGCGGACGGAATCAGCCCTCCCGGAAAGATGTGCTTCTGGATCCAGCCGTAGGAGTTGCGGGTCGCCAGATAGCGCTCGTGCGGCATCAGGATCGCCTGCAGGGCGATCGCCCCGCCCGGACGCACCAGCCGCGACAGGGCGGCGAAGTACTCCGGCCAGTAGCGCTCGCCGACCGCCTCGATCATCTCCACGCTGACCACGGCGTCGAAGGTGCCGACGACGTGTCGGTAGTCCAGCACGAGCACCTCGACCCGGTCGGTGTAGCCGACGGCCTCGACCCGTTCCCTGGCCAGCGCCGCCTGCTCGACCGACAGCGTGACGGTGGTGACCCGTGCGCCGCGCCGAGCCGCCTCGATCGCGAGGGTCCCCCACCCCGTGCCGATCTCCAGCACCTCGTCACCGGCACCGACGCCGGCCAGGTCGAGGACCGCGTTGACCTTGCGCAGCTGGGCCTCGTGCAGGCTCTGCTCGGAGAGGGGCCGGGTGTGGTCGAACAGAGCCGAGCTGTAGCTGAGGCTGGGGTCGAGGAACGCGGCGAACATGTCGTTGCCCAGGTCGTAGTGGGCGGAGATGTTCTCCTGGGAGTCCTCCAGGGCACCCCGCTGCTCGGCGGGGATGGGCTGGTCGACCAGGCGGTGCAGCCGCCGCATCCAGCCAGGGAGCGGCCGGGAGAGGCGCTCTGCGTAGGGAGTCAGCGCGTCCGCGAGATCGGTGCCGTCCGCGGCGTGCCAGTCCCCGGCCGAGTAGGCCTCACCGAGGCCGATCTTCGGGTTCGCCGCGATCCGGCCGTAGAACGACTGCGGGCGCCGCAGCTCGATGGCCGGCCTGCCTGCGGCAGGTGATCCGGCTCGCTGGTTGAGCAGGCTGCCGTCGGGGAGCACGACGTCGACCGGGACCCGCCGGGTCGCCACGCGCAGGATCTGCTTGGCGATGCCTGCTCGCAGGCTCCCGGTCGCGGGCGGCGCGCTCTGCACCGGCGGCTCGAGGGTCACAGGCTCTGCACTCATGATGTGGCCTCTTTCTGAGGAACAGGACGGGGGAAGACGGGCAGCCTGCGCAGCCACAGCCGGATCCCGTGGAACCGGATGAGCGCGCTGACCCGATGGGGCATCAGCAGGTGGGTGAGGCTGACCCGCAGCAGCGCACGGCGCGTCGCGGGCTCCGGGGTCCCGCGGGTGGTCGCGGTCAGCACGCGTGCGCCGTCGCGGTCGAGGCCGACGGTCACGGAGACCTGTCCGGGGTCGACCTGTAGCCGGATGTCATAGGTCCCGGCCATGTCGTTGAACGGCGATACGTAGAAGGCCTTGTCGGTGCTGGCATGCCCACGTCGATCGATGTCGAGCAGGTAGGCGTGACGGCCGCCGTAGGTGTTGTGCACCTCGAAGACGACCGCGCGCAGCACACCGTCGTCCGACTGCACCCAGAAGACGGTGAGGGGGTCGAAGACATGGCCCAGAACACGGGCGTTCGCCAGCATCAGCACCCGGTCGGTCGGCGCGAGGTCGAGGCCGCGGCCGGCGAGGAACGCGCCGAGATCGCCTCGGACGCCATGTCCCGACGAGCCTTTGTCGAGATGGTCCTCGGCCCGGAACCCGGCCAGCGGACGCAGCCATGACGGCAGGCGAGGCAGGTCGTCGACGTCGATGAGCCACTGGTAGCTGCGATGGCGGAACGCGTGCCGCAAAGGCACCTCTCGGGCGTGGCTGACATGGCCGACGACCAGCGCGGGCACCTCGGGAAAGACCGGTGACGGGATCACCACATCACCCCGAACGACTCCGCCGCCTCCACCCCGGAGCGACAGCCGTCCTCGTGGAAGCCCCAGCCGAGGTGTGCACCGGCGAAGGCCAGGCGAGGTCCGCCGGCCGTACGCAGCCGGGCCGCTGCCGCGACCGCCTCGGTGGTGAAGACCGGGTGCTGATAGCTCATCCGTGCGGTGACCGTGGCCGGGTCGACATGCTCGGTGGCGTTGAGCGTCACCACATGCTCGTCTTGGTCCTCGAGACCCTGGAGCCGGTTCATCCAGTAGCTGACGACCACCTTGTCGGCGCCACCGCCGCACGAGGCGAGGCGATAGTTCCAGGACGCCCGGGCACGGGGCGAGGCCGGCAGCAGGGCGGCGTCGCGGTGCAACCAGGTCTCGTTCCGCGAGTACCCGATCGCCCCCAGGTCGGCCTTCTCCTCGGGAGTCGCATCGGCCAAGAGCCTCAGGGCCTGGTCGGCGTGGGTCGCCACCACCACACGGTCGAAGCGCCTGAACCCGGCCTCTGTTCGCACCTCGACCCCGTCGGCGTACCGCTCCACAGCGGTGACCGGTTCGCCGACACGGACCTCACCCACCCGCTCGGCGATCTTGTCCACATAGGCGCGGGAGCCGCCCACGACCGTGCGCCAGGTGGGTGACCCGGTGACCTGGAGCATCCCGTGGTGGTCGAGGAAGGCGAACAGGTGCCGCGCCGGGTAGGCGGCAGCGTCCTCGTCACCGCACGACCAGACGCAGGAGACCAGCGGAACGGCGAAGTGCTGGACGAAGTAGTCGCTGAAACCGCCTTCCTCGAGGAACTCGCCCCACGTCAGATCGCTGTCGGTCTCGAGGAGACGGCGGGCGCGACGGTGGAACCGCGGCACCTGCGCCAGCATGCGCAGGAAGCGCGGGTCGCCGAGACGACCCGGGTCGGCCAGGATGCCGCCGAGACCCTTGCCGCCGGCGTAGGAGAGGCCGCAGTCGTCGCAGACGATGCTCATGCTCATCTCGGTCGGCCGGGTCTCGACACCGAGCTCCCCGAAGAGGCGGATCAGGTTCGGATAGGTGCGCTCGTTCATCACGATGAAGCCGCTGTCCACACGCAGAACGGCGTCCGATGCGGTCGAGACGTCGTGGGTGTGCGCATGGCCGCCGAGCCTCTCCTCGGCCTCGAAGAGCGTGACGTCGTGGCTGCGGGCGAGGAGGTACGCCGCGGTCAGCCCCGAGACTCCGCCACCGATCACGGCGACCGTCGGTCTCGGGGTGTCGGCCGCTGGGCTCATGGGGAACTCCCTCGTCAGGCAACGGCATCGCCGCTGGCTAGTTTCTGAAATCGAACGTACAATGTTTGTACAAGGTATGTCAAAGGTTTGAAAGGGGCACGATGATGAAGATCGATCGAACCGTGGAGACCTCCGCAGCGACCTCCGAGGTGTTCGACTTCCTGGCCGACTTCACCAACACCGAGGAGTGGGATCCGGGCACGGTTCGCACCGACCGCATCTCCGGGGACGGCGGGGTGGGGACTGCGTACGCGAACACCTCTCGCTTCCTCGGGCGCAACACCGATCTCACCTACGTGGTGGAGGTCTATGAACCCGGCACACGCCTCGTGCTACGCGGCGAGAACAAGACGGTCGTGGCTCATGACACGATGACCTTCGTACCGACAGCCGCGGGCGGCACTTCCGTGCGTTACGTGGCCGAGTTCGAACTGAAAGGCATGGCCAGGATGGTCGCCCCACTGCTGACCCCCGCGTTCACGCGGCTGGGTGACTCCGCGTCCGAGCAGATGCGCACGACACTGGACCGACTGGCCCGGTAGCCGCGCAGATGTACACCATCAAGCACGCGGCACAGCGGGTCGGGATCACCACCGCGACGCTTCGTGCCTGGGAGCGCCGGTACGGCGTGATCGCTCCCGACCGGACCGAGAGCGGCTACCGCCTGTACGGCGATCGCGACGTCGCGGTGCTGCGCTCGATGAAGGAGCTCGTGGACCAGGGATGGTCGGCCAGCCTGGCTGCGGCCGAGGCGATCCGGATCGATCGCGCGCAGCCCGCTCACCAGATCGCTGCGGACCCGCGGAGCGACGGAACCCGTCCCGCCCTCGACCTCACCGATCGACTGACGACCGCCGCGTCGGCACTCGACACCACCGGCCTGGCCGCGACCCTGGACCAGGTGTTTGCCCTCGGCGGCTTCGAGACGGTCATGACCGACCACGTCTTCCCTGCCCTGGAGGACCTCGGGGACGCCTGGGCCGACGGCCGGGTCAGCGTCGCCGGCGAGCATCTGGCCTCGAACGCGGTGATGCGTCGCCTCGCCCTCGCGTACGAGGCTGCGGCCGCCCACGGCCACGGGCCTCGCATCGCGCTCGGGACAGCATCCGGCACCCGCCACGAGATCGGTCTCTTCGCCTTCGCCGTCGCCGCCCGACGCCACGGTATGGACACCGACTACCTGGGCGCCGACCTGCCGGTCGACGACTGGCTCGGCGTCGTCGATGATCCCGCCCTCGCCGCCGCGGTGCTCGTGATCCCCACCACCGCCGACATCATCGCCACCGCCGCGGTGATCACCGCCGTCCACGACCACCGCCCCGATCTCCTCGTGGCCGTCGGCGGAGGACAACAGAGCCACGCTCCCGAACCCGCCGTACGCCTGGGTCACGACATCGTGGCCGGCGCGAGGACCCTTGCGGCCCTGATCTCCGCGAGGACCTCCGTCTAGTCAGGCAGGGTGGCGCGGAGCACGCGCACGGTGTTACCGCCCATGATCGCCGCCACCTCGGTCTCGTCATAGCCTCGGTCGACGAGCTCTTGGGTGATGGTGGCCAGATCGCTGGTGTCCCAGCCGACGGTGGTGGACCCGTCGTAGTCGCTGCCGAGGGCCGCCGTCTCGATGCCACCGACCTCGACGACATGGTCGATGGCGTCGACGACGGCCTCGACGGTCAGGTCGCACACCGCGGCGTCCCAGTAACCGACGCCGACGACGCCGCCGGTCGCGGCGACCCCGCGTACCTCCTCGTCGGTCAGGTTGCGGTTGACGTCGCAGGTCGCCTGTACGCCACCATGGCTGAGCACCACCGGCTTGGTCGCCATCGCGAGCATCTCGGCGACCGCGGCGTGGCTGGCATGCGCGATGTCGACGATGATGCCGCGACGCTCCATCTCGGCGAACACCTGGCGCCCGAGATCGGTGAGGCCGCCCTTCTCGACACCGTGCATGGAGCCGGCCACCTCGTTGTCGAAGAAGTGCGTGAACCCCGCCATCCGCATGCCGGCGTCGTAGAGCGTGTCCAGGTTGTCGAAGTCGCCCTCGAGGTTCTGGAGACCCTCGACCGAGAAGAGCGCACCGGCGACCTGCTTGCCGGCCTCACGGTCGGCGATCAGGGCATCGAGGTCGGCACGGGTGCGGATCAGCCGCAGCTTGCCGTCGGAGTCCGCCGCCGCCTTGTCGAGCTTCTGGGCGTGGTAGAGCGAGCGGTCGAGCAGCGACGTCCAGGTGCGGGGCGGCTGGAGCTGGGCGAAGGTCAGCAGGGTGATGTTGTCGGTCTCGCCGGTGTTGCTGTCGTAGTTCTGCCCCTTGGGCGACTTCGACACCGACGAGAACACCTGCAGCGCGACGTTGCCGTCCTCCATCCGGTGCAGGTCCATGTGACCCCGGTCCGAGTGCTCGAGAAGGTCGCGGTCCCACATCAGGGTGTCGCTGTGCATGTCGATGACCTGCAGCGAGTCGTGCAGCTGTCGCGTCTCGGGCGTGACCTCCGGCAGGCTGGCCGGACGGATCTTGTTCTGGCCGTTCTCCACGATCCCGGGTGCCAGCGCGAAGAAGCCGGCGCCCCCGATGACGAGAATGGTGAGTACGGCCAGGAGCAGGCGCTTCGTCCAGCGTCTTGTCATTTTTCTCGGGGTCCTCTCGGGCAGGCTCGGAACGGCCGAGCTCACGGCGGGGACGAGTATCTCGGCACGTACGTCGGCGGCCGGTGAATTGGACCGAATCGCTCGTCCGTCCGGACGATCGGACAGGATGTGACCATGGCGACACTGGATGAGGACGACTTTTCGCTTATCCACGCGCTCCAGATCAGGCCGCGTGCGTCCTGGACCGACCTGGCCGCCGCGCTCGGCACCTCCCCGGCGACCCTGAGCCGCCGCTGGGAGAGGCTGCGCGCCGACGGCAGCGCCTGGGTGATGGGCCATCCGAGGGTCCGGGGGCACGACGGAGCCAGCCTCGCCATCGCCGAGATCTCCTGCGTCGGCGGACGGGCCGGCACCCTCGCCCAGGAGCTGGCCGCGTGGCCGATGATCATCACCATCGAGGAGGCCGCCCGCGACTTCGGCCTGATCGTAACGGCCGTCGGTCTCGGCCCCGGCGACATGCCCAAGCTGCTGCTCGACGACCTGTCCGCCCTCCCGGGCGTTCTCGGCGTACGCGCCCACCACGTCGCCCGGCTCCACGTCGACGCGAGCAGCTGGCGGGTCGGCGGGCTCGATCCCGAGCGCGCCCGCGCCGTGACCCGGATCCCGGACCACCCCGGCACCACGTCCACCCCCGTCAACCCCTGGGCCGAGCCGTACGCCGCCCTCACCCAGGCGCTGATCCGCAACGGCCGCAGCAGCGCGGCCGACATCGCCCGCCAGACCGGCCGGCCGCTGTCGACGACCCGCCGCCAGCTCGGCCAGCTGCTCGCCTCCGACGCCCTCACCTTCCGCTGCGAGGTCGCCCAGGGCATGACCCCGCTGCCCATCGTCGTGCAGACCTGGTGCCGGGTGCCGGTCGGCGACGTCGCCGAGTGCCTCACCCGCCTCCGGGCCACCCCCGGCGTACGACAGGTCGTCGGCCTGCCCGGACCGACGAACCTGCTGATCAGCACCTGGACCCGCTCGGTCGAGAGCGCGATGCTCCTCCACGAGCACCTCCAGCGCGACCTGCCCCTCGAGGTGGTCGAGTCCGCGATCGTCCTGCGCCAGATCAAGCGCCTCGGCTGGAGGCTCGACGACCTCGGCCGCTCCACCGGGACGCTGGTCCCCTACCCGCCGAGCACCGACCGCACGTCACACGACGGGGAGCCGTCTCGTCTCCAGGGGTGAACCCACACTTCAGGAGAGAGACAATGCACATCGCCCTGTGGATCACCGCCGGACTGCTGGCCCTCGTCGCATTGACGGGCGGCCTCACCAAGACCTTCGTACCGTTGGACAAGCTGTCCCGGCACGACGGCGCCGCCTGGACCCGCGGCGCCAGCCCGACCTTCGTCCGGACCCTCGGCATCCTCGAGATCCTGGCCGCCATCGGGCTCGTCCTTCCCGCCGTGCTCGACATCGTGCCGGTCATGGTGCCCGTCACCGCTGCCTGCTGGATCGCGCTGATGATCGGCGCGATGATCACCCACGGTCGTCTCGGCCAGGCCAAGCTGGTGATGGTCAACGTGGCCTACCTCGCCCTGGCCGTCTTCATCGTCGTCGGCCGCTTCGGCACCACTCCTTTCGCGGCCTGACCAGCTCGTCGAGTCGGCGCATCTGCCCCGCTGCCAAGGCCCCCGCTGGTCGAGCCGCGAGCGCCAGCGAGCGTGTCGAGACCAACACGGTCGCTTCCGCGTCTGGTCCCGGTCGAGCGCGTGGAGTTCTGCCCATCGGCAGTGGCTGGGGCCTGGTTCTTCACCGCGTCGCCGAGTCGGCGCATCTGCCTCGTCGACGAGTGCCGAGTCGGCGCATCTGTCTCGTCGACGAAACCTCCGCCGCTGGTCGAGCCGCGAGCGCCAGCGAGCGTGTCGAGACCAACACGGTCGCTTCGGGTGCCTGATCTCCGAGGGGCAAGGTTGTTGCGTTCCCCTGACGGACATCGGTTGGAGACCGGTTTTCGGGGGACCGTGGGCCGCCGACCCGTGCTTGGAGGGTCTTCTCGACGGACCCCGGAGTAAAGGACGGCCTGCGGCCGCCGGCTTCGCCGGCCGCTTCGCGGTCCTTGACACCGGGGTCCGTCGAGAAAGATCTGGCTGGCTATCGGGGCGGCGGCCCGGGTGTGGCGCGGAGGATTCTTGCTGCGGAGGGTGGGGCTTGTGGGGGTGGAGGGGTGGCCCTTCGGGCCACTTACCATCCACAGGAGCGAGGACGTTCGCTCAACGCGAAAATAGGGTTTGAACTGGGAAAATAGATGGCAACGAAGGTCGTTGAGGCGTAGAATCAGACCCATCACAACACCTCGTGAAGGAAGGGCTGGCGATGAGTCTCGGCCGCGACATCGACCACTGGGGCACAAACCCCGGTGACGCGATCGGCGCCGCCTTGCAGGCTATCGAGACCGCCCTCCACGACCTGTTCGCGAGTGACCCGGCCTATTGGCGCACCAGCCAGAAGAAGGACCTGCTCGAACGGTTGGAGAAGCTCCAAGCCCAACAGGCCGCACTGAAACTCCGGGTCCTCGCCGTCGCGGGTGATATCGCCGAGGAGACCGGCGACAAGGATGCCTCCGCGTGGATGCGGGCCGAGCTCCTCCTCGACAAGGGTGTGGCCAGGTCGCAGATCAAGCTGGCGACCGGGGTGGCGAAGTACGACCTCGTCGCAGCCGGTCTGACCGAGGGCGTGGTGTCTTTGGACAAGGCCCGCGTCATCACCCGGGCGTTGGACAAGGTCCATGCCGACCCTGTCGCGAGTGCCGAGGACCTGGCCCTGGCCGAGAAGCTCCTGGTCGACTACGCCACCCAATTGACCGCGAACGAGCTGCGGATCGTGGGCCGGAAGATCCTGACCGAGGTCGACCCCGCCCGGTTCGAAGACGCCGAAGCCAAGGCTCTCCTCGCCGAGGAGGAACGTGCCCAGCAGAGGACCGCGCTGCGGGTCTGGGACAACCACGACGGCACCGTCGGGTTCGACGGCGTCTTGCCGACCTCGATCGGGATGCGGTTCAAACGGCTCGTCGAGGCCTACGCCCAACCCCGCAAACAACAACTGGTCGCGAAAGGTGCAGGCTTGCCGCCGTGGGAACGACTGATGGGCCAGGGGTTCTCCCGGCTCCTGGAGACCCTCGACCCCGCCGGCCTGCCCCGCCACGGTGGGGATGCGACCACCATCAACGTGGTCATCAGTCTCGAGGAGCTCCGCAAGGACCTCGGCATCGCCACCCTGGGTTACGACGAGACCAACGGGACCACGATCACCGCCGCCGAAGCCCGCAAGCTGGCGTGCAACGCCACCATCATCCCCTGGGTCCTCGGCGGTGACGGCGAGGTCCTCGACGCCGGACGGGCCAGCAGGTTCTTCCAACCGATCCAGCGCAAGGCGCTGCGGCTACAGCAGAAGTGCTGCCAGGCCGAAGGGTGTGACATGCCCCCGGAATGGTGCGACGCCCACCACCTCGATCCCTGGGCTGCAGGTGGCAGGACCAACCTGAAGGACGGGGTCTTGTTGTGTCCGCATCACCATCGTCTGGCGCACGCCCCGGCGTACGTCCATGAGCGACTACCGGATGGCACCATCCGATTCACCCGCCGCACCTGATTCCGATCAGACCGCGGGCCACTTTCCGTCCACAACCTGCCCTCGATCCGAGTTATCCACAGCCTCGAGGTCGCTCCTTGCTCGACAACTGCGAGCCGGGAATCGTGGCGCCCATGGGATACCAAACAGACTTCGTCGGATATCTGCAGATACTGCCTGAGCTCAACGAGGACGAACGCGAGCTCATCAACCGGATCTCCGGCTCGGTCTACGTCGACCGCCGCGAAACCGGGTTGCAGGCACTCGACAACGACAACGCCGCTGCGCTGGCCCTCCAGAGAACGGCGCCTCGCGGATGGTCCAACTGGTCGGCCTGCCCCCAGGGCTGCTGTCTGAGCTACGACGGCGGGGACAAGGCCAACCACATGGTGCCCTGGCTGAAGTTCCTCATGTCGACATACCTCACGCCCGGCGCGGCCGCTTCCGGCCGCGATGGGTTCGAGACCTTCACCTGCGATCACGTTCTCAACGGGATGGTGGTCGGTTCCCGAAGGGACAACCGGGAGCTCTACTCGATCACGGCGCGCGACAACGACGTCGAGGTCGAGCTGCTCTGGCCGGGAGTCAAGGACTGGAGCAGCTACCCACCGCTTGCCTACCAGGCCGAGATCGACCGTTTCCGCCAATGGGTGGTCGATCAGCCATCGGTCGACACTCCAGAGGACTGGTCGCGATGGTCCTAGAACGCCTCCAGCGTGCGTGTGACCGTCGTCATGTCCGGCTGGCATCACGTCAGTCCGAAACGGGCTTGGACGCGTATTCCATGCCGTTCCTAGGCTGCGGAGCCAGCGGCCTCCCTCCAGGGAGAGCCATCGCGGAGAGGGCAATCGCATGGGCATGGAGTTCGATCGGCGTTCACTCTTCAAGGTCGGCGCGAGCGTCGCCGGCGGCGGCGCGCTGGCCGCGAGCGGGCCGGGAATCCAGCAGGCGGCTCAGGCCGCTTCGGTCCCCGAGCGGAGGCTCACACGCAACGGGGTGGTGGTCGGGTTCGTCATCGGCGAGCCCAAGGTCGTCGACCAGGGCACCCAGGCGGTCGTCGAGGTGCCGGTGCTGGCCGAGGGCGGGAGCCGGCTGGCGGTGACCCAGCGCGTACGACCCAGCGCCGCTGAGCAGATCGCAGCCGGCATCACCCACGGCACCCTCGTCGACTTCGTGGTCAAGCGCGGCGAGGTCGTCGTGGACGACGACCAGACCCAGCCCTTCCACACAGTGCTGACCAAGTCGGCGAGGCCGGTCTTCGCGACGCAGCGATACGGCCCGGAGCTCGCCCCGCGCGACGGCAGCCCGGGCGCGATGGTCGCCGCCGGCTGGGTCTACGCCAAGAGCACCCGGACCATCACGATCGGCGACGGGCGGCAGGTCACCGAGGACATCGGCGGTCGCCCGCTCCCCCGGCCGAGCAAGCGCTACGAGGAGACCTACCGGGTCGCGCCCGACGTCGAGGTCTACCGGGTGGACACGTCGAGCCGGTCTGCCTCGCAGCCCTCGACGTTCGCCGCGGTGCCGGTGACGCGCGACTACGCCTACAGCACCACGAACCGGCAGGCCGCGTTCGTCGTCTTCGACCGCGACTTCCGGGAGGCCGACGACGCCCGGGTGCGTCAGATCTTCTACTTCACGCCGCAGGACGCCTCGGACGGCAAGCCGGTGTGGGACGTACCCACGCAGAGCGACCTGCTCACCGACAAGGGCGTCGACCCGGTCTCGGGGCAGCGCTACGTGGACATCGTCGCGACCGGTGTCGCCGCGGCGCCCTACACCCGCAGCACCGAGCCGTTCGAGATCGTGCCCAACACCTTCTACTTCGTCGGCGACAACGAGGTGTCCTGCTACCTGTTCAACACCGACATGGGCACCCGGAACCGGCGCGACAACCGGCTCGTGCTGCTCGACACCGGCTGGCCCAACAGCGGCTACCAGTACTGGAAGAACATCGAGGCGATGGGCTTCGACCCGCGCGACATCGACGACATCATCATGGCCCACGGGCACGGCGACCACTACGGCACCACGGTCGAGCTGGTCACCATGATCGAGAACGCCGGCGGCACGGTCCGGCTGCACTCGCCGCGCGAGGACATCGTCGGCCTGGGCCAGGATGCCGTGGGCAACACGTGGAATCTCCCGCCTGCGCTGCCGGCCACCGAGACCCTGATCAGGGAACGCAGCGACTTCCTGGTCTACGACGAGTGGATGGACTTCGGCAACGTACGCCTGATGCCGCTGTGGTCGCCCGGCCACACCCCCGGGTCGGCCTCGTTCGTGTTCGAGGTGAAGAACCCTCGCGACGGCAGACGGCTGACCTTCGGCTACATGGGCGGCTACGGCTGGAGCCCGAAGATCGTCTCGCCGACCAACGGCTGGCAGCGACTCGGCTTCCCCTACAACCTGGCCTGGCTCCAGCAGCGCGTCGCACCCGACTACGTCACCGGCCAGCACGCCAACCAGTTTCCGCTGGTCGAGATCTACCAGGCCCTCAAGGCCTACAACAACGACCCGGCCAACCGCGACCGCCAGCTGACCATGCTCGACGCGATGGTCCCGGGCGAATGGGTCAACTACCTCGAGAAGAGATACGCCACCGCCACCAACGCCATCGCCGACACCCAGCCCGGCTACCAGAGCATCGAGACCTACGGCCCGTTCAAGCCCGGCCGCGAGAACGGCGCCCAGGACGTACGCGTCCGGCTGGTCGACGGCGGCCAGGTGCAGCACGGCTACGACCGCGCGCTCAACCGCAACCCGCGGATCCCGCTCCTGGCCGACGGCATCAACATCAAGATCGACAGCTTCGTCCACGACCCCGACGGCTGGTACGTCCAGTTCGAGCTCGACGTCCTCGACTCCTACGGAGGCTTCCTCCCCGGCGTGGGCCCCGTCGAGTCCATCCGCCCCGAGGTCACCGAGATCCTGCGTACGCAGCGTTTCGGGAGCCGCGCCGAGGCGGAGGCGGTGCTCGCCACGGTCAGCGCGGGCGGGACCTACCGGGTCGACCTGACCCCGGCCAGCGCCATCGTCATCCCCACCGACGGCTCCCCCGTTCTCGAGGCCGACTGACGGCGACGCCTCAGCTGTCCTCGGACTCCAGCCGTTCGGTCTCGAGGCGTAGTGCCTCGATCACGCCGGTGACCCAGCGTCCGATGGCGGCGAGCTCGTCCTGATCGAAGCCCTGGTTCATCTGCTCGATCCGCTGGGCGAGCCCGGCCGCCGTCGGACGTGAGGTCTGCTGGAAGTGTGGTGTGGTGTGGATCCGGAACGAGCGGCGATCGCGGGAGCTGCGCTCGCGGCGTACGTAGTCCGCGGCGACCAGCTTGTCGACGATCTTGGTGACGGCGGCGTTGCTCAGGCCGGTGGCGGCGGAGAGCTCCCCGGGGGTGATGCCGTCGGGATGGCGGGCCACGAGGTCGAGCATCTTGTGCTCGCTGTTGCCGACACCCAGCCGGCGGGCGATGGCCTCGTGGAACATCACCACATGGAGACTCAGCTCCGCACCGAGTCGGTTGCCGTCCTCGGACATGTGCTCCCGTCCTCACTTAATTTGTTTCACCTTGGTGAAATAACAGGCTAGTCTCCGGCCATGAAGATCGAGCTGTCGCCACCCCGGGCGACCACGGATTCCCTGACCTTCGCCGGCGCCCTGCTCCGGTGCTACGTCGCCACCCTGCTCGTGGGTGCTCCGCTCGCGGCACTGCTGCTGACCCCAGGGCTCATGCGCAGCCGGGTTGCCCTGGTGCCGGGGATCACCTCGTTCGGCATCACCGCGTTCCTGGTGCTGTCCTTCCTGCTGATCGCGGTGGCACCCCGCCTCTCGGCGCGGGTCGCACCCGGTGCCGGATGGCGGCCGGGCCTGGTGCGCAAGGTCGGCCCCGCGCTCCGTCGCGAGCTGCCTCGTCAGTGGTGGGGCCGGGCCGGCGAGGCGCTGCTGATCTTCGTCGCGTCCCAGCTGACCGGCGGCTTCATCGCCTGGATGATGCCCTATATCTGGGCCGACCCGGCCTCGACCGACGACCACGTGATCTGGGTGCTCCACTACCCCAACTACGCGACCCAGGCGGTCTCGATGTACCTCGTCATCTGCCTGGCGGCTGCCTGGTTCGGCACCCGGCTGCGCCAGTTCGCCGTCGACATCGAGTTCGTGGACCACGGACAGCCGGTGTCATAGCTGGTCCGGCCGACGGCTAGCCCCGCAGCACGGCGCGGAGCCGACCCACCTGGGCGGTCCGCTCGGCCAGCCGCTGCTCGTCAAGACTTCTGGCCTGCGCAGCGGCAAGGAGCTCATGAGTACGCCGCACCGCGGTCGCCTCGTGGGCGACGAGCGATGCGACCAGGTCGGCGAGAGTGGCGTCGAGCTCGGCCGCCGGCACGACGCTCTGCGCCAGGCCGATCCGCTCGGCCTCCGCGGCGCCGACCTTACGAGCCGTGGCGCAGATCTCGAGCGCTCGCGAGTAGCCCACGGCATCGACCAGCGGCTTCGTGCCGGCCAGGTCGGGGACCAGCCCCAGCGCCGGCTCCTTCATGCAGACCCAGGCGTCCTCGGCCATGATCCGCAGGTCGCACGCCAGCGCCATCTGGAAGCCCGCACCGATCGCGTACCCGTCGACGACGGCGATCGAGATGAACCTCGGGTCGGCCAGCGCCGCGAACGGCCGCTGGTACTCCCCGATCAGGTCGATGACCTCCTGGTCGCTCCGCGCCAGCGTCGCGACCAGGCTGCCCTCCACCTCGGTCTGACCCGGGTCGACCAGCGACAGGTCCAACCCGGCCGAGAACGTGCCCCCGGCGCCGCGCACCACGACGACCCGCACCTCGTCCGGGAGCGAGTCGAGGAACCCCGCGATCGCCGCCCACATCGCCGGATGCTGCGCATTGCGTACGTCAGGACGGTCCAGCAGCACTGTCGCCACCGCACCGTCGACACTAAGACCGACACCTGGCTCGTTCACGTTCATGGCTTCGCTGATCCCTTCGGGCAGGAGCGCGTCAGGCGACGCGGCACACCAACGTAGAGGACCTTCTGCGTTGGTGTGACCGCGCCCCGGCGCGTCAGGGTCTCGCCGCAGCGACCAGTTCCTCCCGGAGCGGGTCGGTGTCGCTAGTGATCCTGCGGCGACGCAACCAGCAGACGTACGCAGGTGCGGCCGTCGACGCGGTCGAGGTCGATCGTGCCGCCGTGCGCCCGGGCGATCTCGCGGACGATCGTCAGGCCGAGACCCGGGTCTTGCGGCCAGGTGTGGTCCGGCAGGCCGTCACCCTCGTCGGTGACCGCGAGGACCGCACCGCCGGGCACGGCACCGACCACGACCTCGATGTCACCGGCGCCGTGCCGGATCGCGTTGTCGACGAGGTTCGACAGGGCCCGGTCCAGCCGGGTGGCGTCGCCGTGGATCTCGACGGGGCGTGGCGCCACCAGCTCGAGGCCACGGCTCCCGGCGGCCGCCCGGAACCGCTCCACGACCCGCCCGGCCAGGGCCACCAGGTCGACCGGACGCGACTCGATCGGCAAGGACAGAGCCCCGGAGCCGGCGCGCTCGAGAAGATCCTCGGCCAGCGCGATCAGGCGTCGCACCTCCTCCTCGACCGAGCTCAGGGCGACCCTCAGCTCCTCGGGCGTCCTCGGCCGAGCCAGCGCCAGCTCGATCTCGGTGAGCATCAGCGCGAGCGGCGTACGCAGGTCGTGGCTGGCGTCGGCGACGAACCGCCGCTCCCGCTGCAGGCCGTCGTCGAGGCGCCCGATCATCGCGTTGAGGGTGAGCGCGAGCCGGCGCAGCTCGTCCTCGGCCTCCGGGACCGGCAGGCGTTCACCGGCGCTGCGCGCCGAGATCGTCGCCGCGTGGGAGCGCATCCGCTCGATCGGCCGCAGGCCCACGCCGGCGACGAGGTAGCCGAGCCCGCCGGCGAGGGCCAGGGCGATCGGACCGGCGATCAGCAGCTGGTTGCGCAGGGTGGTGAGGGCCTCGTCCGCGTCCTGACGCGACGTACCGACGACCAGAAAGCCCTCCTCGACCGGCTTGACCAGGAGCAGGAGCCGCTCCCGTTCCGGATCAGGTCGCCCCGCGGCTGCGGCGTCGTCGTCGAAGACGGTCACGGTCTTCACGAGCCAGCCGCCCCGGGCCGACGCCCGGAGCTCGGCGGCGTCGAGAAGCGGGCCCGCGACGAGCTCCGAGGACGCCTCGACGTCACCTCCCGCGGTGAGGACCTGGGCGTGGACCTCGCCGCCGAGGGCCGAGACGGCTTCCACCAGGTCGCCGTCCTCCGCCTCGAGCCGGTCGGCCTCGGCTCCGACCGAGTCGCGCAGGCGGTCCTCGAGCGCATCGCTGACCCGCAGCTGGACCAGGAGGCCGAGGCCGGTGACCGCGATCACCGTCGCGGCCAGGAAGGCGAGCGCGACCCGGGTGCGCAGCGGCCACCGCGCCGGCGACCAGCCCCTCACGACGTCTCCGCGGTGAGTCGGTAGCCCACGCCGCGTACGGTCTGCAAGGTGCTCACGCCGAAGGGCCGGTCGATCTTCGCGCGCAGATAGCGCACGTAGACGTCGACGACGTTGGAGGTGACGTCGTGATGGTCGCCCCACGCCAGACCGAGCAGCTGCTCGCGGGTGAGCGCCTGGTCGTGCCGTCGCATGAGGGCCTCGAGCAGGGTGAGCTCCCTGGTCGACAGCGACAGCTCGGCCGCCCCGCGCCAGGCCCTCCTCGCCGCCGGGTCCATCCGCAGGTCGCCGACCTCCAGCACCACCGGCCTGGGCACGGGGCCGCGCCGGGCCAGTGCGCGCATCCGGGCCAGCAGCTCCTGGAAGGCGAACGGCTTGGCCAGGTAGTCGTCGGCACCGCTGTCCAGGCCGGCGATGCGATCCACCACCGCGGTGCGTGCGGTCAGCATCAGGATCGGGGTCCACACCCGCGCGGCACGGACCCGGCGACAGACCTCGAACCCGTCGATGTCGGGCAGCATGACGTCCAGCAGGATCACGTCGTACTCGCCACCGCGGGCCGACGCGAGAGCCTGCGCGCCGGTTCCGACGGAGTCGACGACGCCGCCGCGCTCGGTGAGCCCGCGGGCGACGAGCGCGGCGAGCTTCGCCTCGTCCTCGACCAGCAGCACCCGCACGTGCTCATGCTAGGCGCGCAGATGAGCGCCGGATGAGAGCCTCATCGACTCCTCATCAGATCGGCCTAGCGTGAGAGACATGAAGATCAAGCTGAACCGCAAGAGCATCGCAGTTGTCATCGGAGGCGCGGCCGTGGTCACTGCCGGAACCGTCGGCGCAGCACGTGCACTGTCCGGCGACGACGACACCACCGAACGGCCCATCCCCGCCTCCGCGCTCGATCAGGCCGAGCAGGCCGCGCTGGACGAGACCGGCGGCGGCAAGGTCACCGGGACCGAGGTCGACGACGAGGAGAGCAAGTACGAGGTCGAGGTGACCCTCGAGAACGGCGACCAAGTCGACGTCCAGCTCGACGAGCACTTCCAGGTCGTCGGCACCGACGGTGACCACGACTCCGGCTCCGACGACTGACCCGAGGACGTACGATGCCTCGCCTCGCCATCGCCCTCACCTGTTGTCTGGTGGCGCTGACCGGGTGCGGCGCCGATCATGTCGCCACGAAGGCGACCGATACCGATCCCAGCGAGTTCACGGCCGAGGTCACGAACCCCTGGTTCCCGCTCGAGCCGGGAACGCGCTGGACGTACCGCGAGACCACCGAGGACGGCGAGGCCCTCGACGTGATCGTCACCGCCACCTCGGTCACCCGCGAGATCGCCAACGGCGTCACCGCCCGGGTCGTACGCGACACGGTCACCCGCGACGGAGAGGTTCTCGAGGACACCCTCGACTGGTACGCCCAGGACGGGGCCGGCACGGTCTGGTACCTCGGCGAGGACACCGCCGAGTTCGAGAGCGGAAAGGTCGCCACCCGCGAGGGGTCGTTCGAGGCCGGGGTGGACGCGGCCCGGGCCGGAGTCATCATGCCCGCCTCGCCGGAGGTCGGGACGAGCTACCGGCAGGAGTTCTACAAGGGCCATGCCGAGGACGAGGGCGAGGTCCTCGCGACCGGCCGGCATGCGACGGTGCCCGCCGGCGACTACCGCGACCTGCTGCTGACCGCCGACACCACGCCGCTCGAACCCGACGTGCTGGAGCACAAGTACTACGCGTCGGAGGTGGGACTGGTGCTCACCATCGACAAGGAGACCGGCGGCCGCGAGGAGCTCCTCTCGGTCACGCAGGTCTCACCTGCGGAGGCTCGCCGCGCCGGCGAAGCACGGCTGGGCGAGGCGTACTGACCTTGCACCGCAGGCCCGGCGCGATGCGCCGGGCCTGCGGTGGTGGGGCTGCCGTCAGGAACGGGCCGCCGCGATCTGCGCACTCACGTCGTAGGGGAACTCCGAGGTGATGCCGATCTTGTCGTACTCCATCTTCGAGGCGTCGAACCCGTCGTTCCAGTTGCCGTTGGTGACCTCGTTGCACTGGTAGGACTGGTAGGACTGGTCGGTGGTCTCACCGACCTCGATGTTGGCGAAGGAGAACCCGCAGCCACCGGCGTCCATGTGGATGCCACGCGTGCCGGAGTCGGGCATCTCCCCGACCGGGTCGGTCAGCACGTCACCGATCACCATCTGCTCCACCGTGTTCTTGATCGGGTGCGGCTCCTGGTTGGCCACACCATAGGTGTAGAACGCGCCCATGTCACCGGAGTCCAGGCCGGCGTTCTGGATCTCGATGTAGCGGAAGGTGTTGTTGTCGGTGTACTGCTCGCCGTCGACGACCTCCGGACGCGACTCCAGGCTGATGCCGTACCGCGCGGAGTGGTTGACGAAGATGTTCTCGACCAGGTTGTTGCCGGTGTCCATCAGCTCGACCCCGGAAGCGTCGCCGGGCACCAGCTCGCCGATGTGGTCGATGAACACGTTGGAGATCGTGTGCCCGTGGCTCAGGTCGCCCTCACCGGGCCAGCCGCCCTCGATCTTGATGGCGTCCGCGCCGATGTTCTCGAACCAGCTGTTGGTCACCTTCAGTCCCTCGTTGGCGAACAGGGCGTAGACACCCATGAACCCGGTGTCGGAGACGTGCAGGTTCGTCAGCGTGATGTCCTTGGTGTTCTCCAGCGTGATCGCACCGAACCGGTTGCGCGGCATCTCGATCTGCCGGTCGTACTCGGGGTACTTGTGCGCATCACCCGAGTCACCTGCCGAGATCCATCCCGAGCGGTACCAGTCGGTGAAGTCGCTGTGCTGCAACCCGATGCCGTCGAAGGTGATGTTCTGCGCCCGGCGCTCCGGCGTCGCGCCCTTCACGTCGATCAGCTTCTTCACCGTCGGCGCCATGATCCGCACCTTGGAGATGTCGCCCTTCGGCTTGTAGTAGACCTCGTTGTTGGCGTAGTCGAAGTAGTACTCACCCGCCTGGTCGAGGAACGGCAGCGCGTTCTGGATGAAGTAGCGCGAGCCGCCGCCGCTGTTGACCAGCGCGTAGCGCGTCCAGTACTTCAGCGTGGTGAAGCCCTTGCGGTAGTCGGCCCCGCCGATCGGCACGATGTCGGTGAACCAGCTCCAGGAGCCGCCGGACCACACGGTCAGCTGGGCGTTGGCCAGGGGATTGCTGGTCGGGGTGTCGTCCCACGCCGGGTCCCAGTCACCGTCCTCCCAGTAGAGCCACTGCCGCACGGCCTCCTTCTCGGGCTCACCGAGCTTGGAGAAGAGGTACGGCCCGTGGGAGTCCACCGAGCCACGGTTGGGGTAGCGGGCGACCTCGGCGCGCGCGCCGTCCTCGAACAGCGTGTAGAACCGCTGCCCGGGCTCGACCTTGGTCTTGTAGATCCCGTCGCGGAACGGCTCCCACCCGGTCAGCTCCTTCGCGCCGGTCAGCACCGCCTTGCCCGGCCCGTCCACCGACCGGTAGACCACGTCATGGCCGTTGCTGCCGCTGTCGCGGTCGTCGAAATCGATCGTGGAGTCGACCTGGTACTCGCCGGCCCTGACGTTGACCGTGACGTCGCAACCCATCCGGGCATTGAGCTTCTTGTCGCGGATCTCGTCGCGGGCACGCTCCAGGGTTGCGAACGGCGCGCGCTCGGACCCGGCGGCCTTGTCACTGCCGTCGGTCGAGACCCAGAGGGCCTTGCACTTTCCTCCCGCCGCGTCGGCGGTTCCTGCGGTGACCGCGAAACCGGTGACCGCGACGACGGCCGCCGCGGCCAGCGCGCCCAGGCGGCGCGTCATTGGTTGCTGCATGGTCCGTTCCCTTCTCTATGGGGGCGGAGCGCCCGGCGAGAGACAGAAGGACCACCCAAGGGCGGCCGTGCAGCCTCCGAGACGAGCTCCGTGTGACATGCGCCACGCCACTAGCGTGATGTCATACATATGACGTGTCAAGCCCTGGCTGGATGGTGAGATGCCTCGAACGCCCATGCGGCACGGCCATGTCGCCGCTGCGGCGACGTACGATGTCCTACACTTCCGGGTATGCCGCAACCGCTCTCACGGACCACCACCGTCCTCTCTCAGCCGCGTGACCGGCAGCCGATGCTCGGCGTGGTAGTCGTCGACGAGCTCGTGGACGCGATCGTCTCCGGGCGCCTGGCTCCGGGCGACGCGCTGCCGCCCGAAGGACCGCTCAGCGAGCAGTTCGGCGTCAGCCGCACCGTCGTCCGCGAGTCGGTGAAGCGCATCGAGGAGAAGGGCCTGGTCACGATCGCGCGGGGCCGCGGCACCGAAGTGCGCCCCATGACCGCATGGAACACGATGGACCGAGTCGTCCTCACCGCCCTGATCAAGCACGACGAGACCCTGGGCATCCTCGACGAGCTCAGTGTCGTCCGTGCCCAGCTCGAGTCGGTGATGGCGGCCGAGGCCGCCCGCCGGCGGTCCGAGGACCAGGTCACCGAGCTGGAGCAGGCGATGCAGCGGATGCGCGAGAGCACCGCCGACGAGGAGGTCTTCCGCGCCGCGGACGTGGCCTTCCACGAGACCGTCATGGAGCTCTCCCGCAACCGGCTCGCCAGCAACATCGCGCGCACGCTCATGGACCGGGCCCTGGAGAGCTCGCGCTACCACGGCGTAGACACGCCTGACGCCTTCGCGGTGACCCTGCGCGAGCACGAGGCCGTGCTGGCCGCGATCTCCGAGAGCGATCCCGTCCGAGCACAGGACGCGATGAACGGCCACATCCTCGAGGCTTGGCGCCGCCGCCGTCTGCCGTTGCCCGACGCCGGCAAGCGCGAAGACTGACCCCGGGGCGTACGACGCCGGTCGGTGGCGTGGGGCGGTTCCCGCACCCACGCCACCGAGCGGGCCTCAGCCCTTGACCGCCCCTGCAGCCATCCCGCTCATCACCCAGCGCTGGGTGAGGACGAAGATCACCAGGATGGGCAGCACGGCGAGCAGCAGCGTGGGGAACACCTGGGTGTAGTCGGCGGAGTACTCCCCCACCGACGCGTAGACGCCGGTGGTGACCGTGTAGAGCCCCGAACCGGGGCCCAGGATGAGCTGGGGACTGGCGAAGTCGTTCCACACGCTCAAGGTGTTCAGGATGAACACGGTCGCCAGGATGGGCTTCATGAGCGGCAGGATGATCGTCCACAGCGTCCGGTAGGGACCAGCACCGTCGATCGCCGCCGCCTCGTCGAGCGAGGCGGGAAGCATCCGGATGAACCCGGTGAAGACGAAGATCGTGAACGGCACCGTCGCCGAGGCCATGAAGAGCACCAGACCAGGGAACGTCGACATCAGCCCGAGGGCCCGGAGCACGAAGATCACCGGCACGAGGATCACCTGGGTCGGGATGAACATGCCCGAGATGAAGAACAACAGCGCCGCGCCGAACACCGGCCGCGGGGAGCGCGCGATGACGTACGCCGCGGGCGCGCACACGCCGATGGAGACGATGTTGACGCAGATGACCAGCCCGATCGTCACCGCGTAGCCGAACGCGATGTCGAAGTCCGGGTTGTTCCACGCCGTGGTGAGGTGCTCGAGCGTGAACTGACCGGGCGAGAGCGAGAACGGCCTGCTGATGATGTCGCGCTGATCCTTGAACGCGTTGACGACCAGGAGGTACATCGGCACCAGCATCACCACGCACAGTGCGGTGACGGTGGCATACCAGAGCGGAGTACGCCGCTCGCCGGTCGAACCGTGGCGACGCACCGGGGCTTGCAGCGCGCTCATCCCTGGGCCCCCTGGTCGTGACGGCGTCGCAGCGCGAGCACTCCGAAGGCGAGGATCGCAGCCACCAGGATGAGGACCACGGCCTCGGCCGAGGCCAGGCCGACCTGTCGCTTGGGGAACTCCACGGCGAGGATCTGATAGGCGAACGTCTTCGTGGACCCTGCCGGCCCACCCCCGGTCAGGGAGACGACGACGTCGTAGGTCTTGAGCAGCGAGATCATCGAGGTGATCAGGGCCACCGTCACCGACGGCGCGAGCGCCGGCCAGGTGACGTGGCGGAAGGTCTGCCAGCGGTTGGCGCCGTCCATGCGCGAGGCCTCCAGGAGCTCGGCGGGCACAGCCTGGAGCCCGGCGAGGTAGATGAGCAGCTGGACGCCGAACTGCGCCCAGGCGATGACGAGGATCAGGGTCGCGAGCGCCCAGGTCTCGTCGCTGAGGAACGGGAGCGGGCTCCTGCCCAGATTCTCCAGCACCGAGTTGACCGCGCCCTGCGGGCCGAGGATCGCCGACCAGAGGAAGCCGACGACGATCAGGCTGAGCACGTGGGGGTAGAACATGACGACGCGGGCGAACGCGGTGAACCGGGTCGTGCGCCACAGCAGGAGGGCCAGGCCCAGCGCGGCGGCGTTGACCACCATCGACCCCGCGACCGCGACGATCGCGGTCACCACCATGGAGCCCCGGACGTCGGTGGACTCGAAGATCCTGACGTAGTTGTCGAAGCCGACGATCTCGGGGGTCTGGGTGGGGAAGCCGTTGTAGTCGGTGAAGCTGTAGTAGACGGCGTAGCCGACGGGGACGACGAGGAGGCCGACGAAGACCACGAGGGCGGGCAGCACCATCGAGGCCTCCACCCATCCGGAGGTGCGCGGGCGGGAACCCGGTGACCTGCCGATCACCCGGCGACGCGGTGCCCCTCCCTCCCGCGGCAGGTCAGCTGCCGCGGGAGGGCTGTCGGTCTTGCTGGCGCTCATGAGAGCCATCATCGTTCTCCTCGTCGTGGCCCCGAGGGGTCACCCATTCTGCTCGGCCCAGTCGTCGAGCGCCTTCGCGGCGTCCTCGGGGCTGGTTCCGGTGTAGAGGCTCTGCACGATCTCGGTGAACTTGTCGTTGAGGCCGACGACGGGCAGGCGGATGTCTCCCGCGCCTTCACCCACGGTCACCAGCTCGGGTGCCTCATCGATGATCGCCTGGATCTCGGTCGCGACCGGGGACTGCTCGACGGCCGCTCCGGCACGGAACACGCCGTCGGCGGTCAGCTGGCTCTCGATCGCGGCCTCGTCGGTCACGAGGTACTCGACGAGCTGAAGGGCCTCGTCGGAGTGCTCGCTACCGGCGTAGACCATGTAGGGGCTGGCCATGGTGGCGCCCTGCGGGCCGGGGTAGGCCATGCCCTCGTTCACCGGCGGGGAGAAGACACCCACCTCGAAGGGAAGGTCGCCCGCGTTGTCCAGGCTCGCGACGAGCCAGCTCCCGAGCGGGTACATCCCGACCTTGCCGTCGATGAAGTTCGCGTCGGCCGTGGTCGGGTCGAGGCCGACATCGGTCTTCTTGATGTAGCCGTCGCCCAGCCAGGTGGCGTAGTGCTCGAACATCGGCTCGAAGGCCTCGCCGAGGGTCAGCTTGCCGTCGGCGACGGCCGACTGCCACTCGGGCTGCTCGGTGTTGAGGGTGGGGTGCCACAGCTGCTGGAGCTGGAGGCCGGTCTCCCACTGACCCGCGGTCTGCAGCGGGGTGTAGCCGGCTTTGGCGAGCTGGCCGAGCGCGGCGTCGAACTCGTCCCAGGTCTGCGGCGTGGCCTTGATGCCCGCCTTCTCGAAGGCCGTCTTGTTGTAGTAGACGAGCGACTGCGCCTGGGAGCCGACACCGGCGACCAGTCGCTTGCCGTCGATGGCGTACGTGTCGACCATCGGCGTGTCCTCGACCCAGCTCTCGTCGGAGAGGTCGAGCACCTCGGGGGCGATCTGGTCGTCCGGGAAGATGGACTGCACCACGTCGGGAGCAGTGCCCGCAGCGAGCTGAGAGCTGAAGGTCTCGCTCACGTTGGTGCCGGTCGGACCCTCGATCTTGACGTCGATGCCGGTCTCGTCCTCGAAGGGCTTGACCAGATCGTTCCAGAAGTCCTTGGTGAGGTTGTCGGTCAGGTTGACCAGCACCCGCACCTCCTTGCTGTCGTCGCTGGCGGCGCCGTTGCCTCCACAGGCAGCGGTCGCGATCAGGGGAAGCAGAACCGCTGCGACAGCACCCGCCCTCCACAAGCGTCGTGTCTCCACAGGAATCTCCGTTTCGTCGTCCGTCGATCTTCATCCGACGGAGGTTGTTCGCGTGGACTCTGGCGATTCGGACTGCCGACCACCGGAGTGAGGAAAGCGCTATCCCGGGCGCCAACGTGACGAAGATAACACATCTTATGTTTAAATGGGCAAGCCCAGATCCAGCCGTTTCCGAAACGGCCGGAAACGGCCTCACAGCCTCGACAACCGAGAGGATCCGCCTCGTGCGCGCCGCCTTCGCGATGACCCCCCAACTTCAGCATCGATTCTTCGATGCGCCCCTCCTGGCCGAGCTGGGCGACCTCCTGGACATCGACCCCGACCAGGTGCTGACGTCCTACGACGACCCCGCTGCCGCCCAGGTGGAGGTGCTCATCACCGCCTGGGGCACGCCGAGCATCGACGCGTCGGCGCTCGCCCGGATGCCACGGCTGCGGGCCGTCGTCCATGCCGCCGGCTCGGTGAAGTACTTCCTCTCCCCCGCCGCCTGGGAGCGTGGCCTCCGGGTCACCTGCGGCGTGGAGCCCAACGCCCGCCCCGTCGCCGAGTACGCCCTGGCCGCGGTGCTGTGGGCAACGAAGTCGGTCCTGCCGCTGACCGAGCGGTTCCGCGCCGAGCGGGTGGCCCCCGACCTCACCGTCGACGACACCATCGACGGTGCGTACGGCACGGCCGTCGGCCTGCTGGGCGCCTCGGCCACGGGCCGGGCACTGATCGAGCTGCTCGCCCCGTTCGACCTGACCGTGCTGGTCAGCGACCCCACGATCGACGCGGCGCGGGCCGACGAGCTGGGCGTCGAGCTCGTCGATCTCGACCAGCTCTTCACCCGCTCGCGCGTCGTCTCGCTCCACGCACCGCTGCTGCCGCAGACCCGACACCTCGTCGACGCCCGCCTGCTCGGGTTGATGGGCGACGGCGCGACGCTGATCAACACCGCCCGGGGAGGGATCGTCGACCACGACGCGCTCCGCGCCGAGCTGGTCTCGGGCCGGCTGCGTGCGGTCCTGGACGTGACCGAGCCCGAGCCGCTCCCCGCCGAGGATCCGATGTGGAGCCTGCCCAACGTCACCCTGACCCCGCACATCGCCGGCTCGCAGGGCGGTGAGCTGCACCGCCTGGGCCGCGGCGCCGTCGACGAGGTGCGCGCTCTGATCGAGGGCCGGCCGCCCCTGCGGCCGGTCGACCCCACCAGCCTGGCCACCAGCGCATGACCGACACCCTGAAACCGGAGACCGACGTGACGACCCCCACCCCTGCGCCCGACCTCGCCCACCTCACCCGCTGGTTCCTGACCTGGGTCACCGACGAAGGGGCGATCAACGGCTTCCACAACCACAGCGTGTGGGGCACGAACCCCGCGACCTTCCTCGACTGGACCAGCGGCCACGCCGCCTTCTCCGCGCCGGCTCTCGGCGCCGTCGCACAGCTCCTCGCCGCGCGGCCCGATGACCGGGCCGCCGAGGTGTGGCGCCGGATGATGCGCTTCCAGAGCAGCGCCCTGCAGGATGACGACCAGTACAAGCACGTCGGCTTCCAGGTCGGGGAGTCGGCCACGACCGGCCTGATCCACAACGCCACCGGCAGCATCGGTCTGCTCCTCGGGCTCAAGCACGCCCGGCATATGCTCGATGAGGCCGAGGTCGACCGCATCGTCGACGTGGTGCGCCGCAACCTGGTCGCCCTCCACTCCTTCGGCGGCGGCCGCCCGGCCGAGGACGGCACCTGCAACCAGGAGTACGCCCGGGTGTGGGTCAAGCTGCTGCTCTCCGAGGTGACCGGCGACGACAGCGGCCTGGCCGAGATCGCCGAGGACCTCGACCTCCTCATCGCCCGCCACCACGAGCCCGGAGTCCCGGACGCAGACTCCTCGGGCACCTGGCGGCAGGCCGAGGATCGGGTCGCCGGCGGGATCCTCGAGCCCGCGGAGTACTACGGCCTGATGATCATGCCGCTGCTGCTGGGCCACCTGCGCCTGGGTGAGCAGCGCTACCTCGACGAGGCGGTCCGGCTGTGCCGCCACGTCGCCCGCTCGGCGTGGACCGACGCGGACGGCCAGACCCGCTTCCACCGTTACTGGTACGTCGCGCCCAGCACGACCCTGAAGAGCGACACCCCCATGCTGATCGCGGGCATGGGCCTGTCGCTGCACGGCATCCGCGAGGTCTGCCGGGTGCGCCCCGACGCCGAGCTCGAGGAGTTCATGGCGCGTTGCCGGACGACGTACGCGCACTATCAGGCCCCGGCCGGCTACTTCGCCTCGGCGACCCACTGGGGCACCGAGGCCGACGTCGCCCCGAGCACCGCGTGGCACGCCCACGACCTGGTGTTCCTCGCCGACGACGTCGAGGACCCGGACCCGGACTTCTGGACGACGGTGCTCACGCCCGACGAGCGCCAGTCGGTGCTGATGACCAACCGGGCCGTCTGGGCCGAGCACGGCGTGTACTGGTGCATCCGCAGCCCCCTGACCGCAGGCGACCTCCACCTCTACGGCCGCAAGGACCGGGCGGTGTTCGGGCGCGACTTCTTCGCGTGGACCGACAAGGAGCCGCTCGACGACGAGCTGCGCTACCCCGAGCCGCCGCTCTTCCTCGAGACCAACGACGGCATGCGTCGCGTGGACACCTCCGACCGCCCGACGGACGTCTCGACGCTGGGCACGACCTACCACGGCGGGCTCTGAGCATGCTGCGTCCCGGGTTGTGCTCGGTCACGGCACGTCATCTCCCGACCGACGGGGTGCTGGAAGCGGCCGCGCAGGCCGGCCTGGCCTGCATCGAGTGGGGGGCGGACGTCCACGCCCCGCCTGCCGGCGACCTGCGCGGCCTGGCCGATGCGACCGCTGCCGCCGGGCTGGCCGTCGCTTCCTACGGCACCTACTGGCGGGCCACGCCGGACGACGACGGCGTCGCGCTGATCGGCGCGGCCCGGGCGTTGGGGTGCACCCGGCTACGCATCTGGGCCGGCACCACCGGCTCGGCCGAGGCCTCCCCAGCCGAGCGCGTCGCGGTCGTACGCCGCGTACAGGGGCTGGCCGACGAGGCCGCCGCGCACGGCCTCGAGCTCGCCTTCGAGCACCACGACCTGACGCTGGCGGACACCGTCGAGTCCACCCTCGACCTGCTCGCCGAGGTGGACCGGCCGAACGTCGGCACCTACTGGCAGCCCCGGGTGGGCGAGCCGGCAGAGGTGGCTCTGGCCGGGCTGGAGCACCTGCTCCCCCACGTACGCGCGGTGCACGCGTTCTCCTGGTGGCCGCGTCACGAGCGCCTGCCGTTGGCGGCCCGCGCCGACCTGTGGCTGCCGGCCCTGGAGATGCTCGCCGCGACCGGGCGGCCGACCGACGTCCTGCTGGAGTTCCTGCCCGAGGACGACCTGTCGCTGCTGCCGGACGAGGCAGGACGCCTGCGCGAGTGGATCGCGCAGGCGTCCTGACCTCGGTCAGCCGGCGGCCCGGCCGCCCGGGAGTCCGATGCCCTCCCGGGTGACCAGCCGGTTCCAGCTCGCCACCCACTTCCGGCCGAAGGTCTGCGCGACCTCGCCGGTGTAGCTGAAGCTCAGCGTGTCGAGGTCGAGCCCGGCGGCCTCGAGCGAGGCCGGCTTGCTGAGGTTGGTGTTGATCGCGTCGCTCCAGGTGTCGAGGCGATAGGTCGCGGCCGGATCGGCGAACGAGTTCTCCCCGGCGCGGTACTCGCCGCCGCCGATGATCACCGATCGGTCGATCGCGTTGCGCGCGGGCACGTAGACGGAGTTCGGGTTCTCCCACACGCTCGCACGGTCGCAGCCGTTGGTCGCGCCGGCTGCGTAGTCGGCCTTCTGGCAGTCCTTGCCGGTCGCGGTGACGCGCGGGACGTACCAGTCCTTGATCTCCGGGAACACGATCGGCGCTCCGTCGGAGTAGCGGGCCCTGCCGTCGGTGTAGTGACGGTGCCAGCGGGCGACGTCCTCCTCGGTGGCCGAGTACTTCTCCCCCGGCCGTACGTCGAGGAACGAGTTGTAGCGGCTCTGCACCACCCAGCCGTTGGGCACCGGAAGACCGGTCTCGCCGTTGCGGTGGTAGAGCTGGTCGTGGCCGGTCTGGTCGACGTCGATGAACACGTTGTCCGTCGCCTTGTTGCTGTGGCCCGACTGGAAGAACACTCCTGAGTGCGCGTTCTTCACGACGTTGTGGTGGAACCGCATCCCCGAGACGCCGTCGTCCATGTAGAACGCGTCGTTGGAGCCGCCGATGGTGTCGAAGAAGTTGTACGCGACCTCGTTGCCCAGATAGGTGTAGTCACGCCCGGTGTAGACGACGCCCTGGTCGCCGGCGTTCTTCACCAGGTCGTAGAAGAAGTTGTTGTTGACGCGCATGTCGTTGCCCATGATCTGCACCGCCATGTGGGGTGCGTCGTGGACGTAGTTGTTCTCGAAGCTGTTCCCGACGCCGTAGAGGTAGCCGGCAGGCGTGTAGGTCGCCAGCCGTGAGAAGCGCGCGATCTCGTTGTTGCGGGCCACGTTGTCGCCGCGCTCGAGAGTGCTGCGGTCACCGCCGCCGAGCAGGACTCCGCCGCCGCCGAGATCGTGGAGGTAGGAGTTCTGCACGACGTTGTCGTGACCGCCGCGTACGGTCTCGTAGTCGGGCAGCGCGGTGATGGACTCGGTGGTCTCGCCGATGCGGATCGCGTCCATGCTGACGTTGGAGATGTCGACGCCGTCGATCAGCGTCTTCTCGGCGTCGAGCAGCTGGACCGCGCTGATCAGCGAGTCCGACATCGACAGGCCCTTCAGCGTCACGCCCGTGGTGCCCTCGAGCCGGAAGATGTTGTCGTCGAAGGCCCGCAGCGTGGCGCTCTTGCCCTCCATCGTCCCGCCCGCCGGCTTGTAGTAGACGACGTCGTTGCCCGCGTGACGGTCGATGTAGTACTCACCCTCGGCGTCCATCTCGGAGAGGATGTTGAGCGCCTTGACCTTGGTGTAGTCGTTGCGGGGCCAGTACATCGAGGGGTACTTGGCGTACATCGTGGTGCCGCTCCAGGAGACCAGCCGCACCATGTCGTTGGCGTAGTTGTTGCCGAGGTAGCCCGAGAGCCACGCCTCGGTCTCGTACGTCGTGTTGTCGACGTCGGTGAGCTCCTGCGGGTCGGCCTGCACCGGGATGTGCGAGTAGGCACCGAAGCCGCGGGTGCCGTGGTCGACGATCTCCGGCTCCCCTTGAGGAGCCCAGCCCTGGTAGCGGTTGCCCTCGAGCAGCCGGCCACCGACCTCGTAGAGGGGAGGCGTCATCTTGCGCATCTCCTCCTGGGACCAGGTGTCGCGCTCCTCGGGGTTCGCGAGCTGCTGCTTCTTGTCCTCGAACTGCGCGCGCGGCGTCGTCCCGCTGATCGCCCAGTCGGGCTCCATCCCGAACCGGTCGCGCAGCGTCCACTGGATGAGGTCGTTGGTCGCCGGGACCTTCCACTTGCCACCGTCGCCGTAGAGGTAGCAGCTGCTGTCAGCGCCCGTGCAGTCGTTCGGGTTCGGGTACTGCGCCAGCGTCTGGGTCCCGCCGTCGACGACGAGCTCGGGCGCGAAGGGCTGCGGCAGCCAGTTGAACCCGTTCTTGTAGAGCGTGCCGGGATCGATGCCCTGGGCGCCCAGGTCGTAGACCCACACGCCCTCGCGCAGGGCCGGCGAGTCGAGCCGGGTGTTCGAGGAGAACCGCGGCTGGGCGAGCTCCTCCTCGGACAGGTCGGCGAGCGGCCGCCAGCCCTGGGCACCCAGGGAGTGCGCGCCCGTGAGGCGGACCTTCTCCCCCGCCGCGGCGCGGTAGGTGACCCAGGAGTGCTCGGGACCGGTCAGGTCGATCGCGTCGTCGAGGACGTACTCGCCGCCGTGGACGATCACCGTGCCCCGGTTCTTCGCGGAGGTACGTCCGGCCAGCGCGTCGCGGGCCGCTTCCACCGTCCGCAGCGGCTGGCTCTTCGTGCCCGGGTCGGCGTCGTCGCCGTCGGGGGCGACGTGGATCGTGAGGGTCGTACCGGCCGCGGTGGCGGGCTGCGTACCGGTGACGAGGACCGTCGAACCGAGTGCCGCCAGGACCACGGCTACCGCCGCGCGGGCGCGGCGTGTCGTGCGAGTCTGCATGTCCGTCTCCTTGAGATATGACGTATGACATGTGTCTAACATCACAGACGAGGTCCGGGCAAGCGTTTTCCAATGTTTCCGGGGCGCGCGACGCAGATCAGGGGTCGAGGCCGTAGACCCGGGCGGCCGTGCCACCCCGGACGTCGGCGCGGCCGGTGTCGTCGAGCCCGGCGAGCACCGTGTCGGCCAGGTCGATCACCTCGTCGTAGGACGAGCGCAGCAGGCAGACCGGCCAGTCCGAACCGATCATCGTGCGCTCGGCGCCGAAGACATCGACGACGTGCGCGGCCCAGGGAAGCACCGCGTCGATCGGCTGGTCCGGAGCGAGCTCGGTGACCAGCCCGGACAGCTTGCACGCCACCGAGTCGTGGCGGGCGAGCGCTGCGACGTGTCCCGCCCACTCGTCGAAGGCGACAGGGTCGATCACGGGCTTGCCGACGTGATCGAGCACCCAGCGCCCGCCGGGGACCTGCTCGACCGCTCCGACGGCCGCCCGCAGCTGGGGCTGGCGCACCAGCAGGTCGTAGACCAGGCCGGCATCAGCGACCGCGGTGAGGCCCCGCAGCACGTCGTCGCGGAGCAGCCACTCGGGATCGGGCTCGCTCTGCACCAGGTGGCGAATGCCGACCAGGAGGTCTCCCCCGGGACCCTCGCGCAGCTCGGCGAGCCGGTCGGCGACGTCCGAGGCGGTGAGGTCGACCCAGCCGACCACCCCGAGGATCTCGGGGGTGGCCGCGGCCAGCGCGAGCAGCTCCGGGGTCTCCTCGGCAACCGCGACCGTCTGGACGACGACGGTCCCGGCGATCTCGTGGTCGGCCAGATGGGGCCGGAGGTCGTCGAAGGAGAACGAGCGCCGGATGGCCGGAAGATCGCGCGTCCAGTCCTGCTCGCGCACCTCGAGGTCCCACAGATGGTGATGGGCATCGAGGCGCCGGGGCGCGGTCGACGGCCCTGCCCATGACTCAGTCAAGGTGGAAGACCTCGGTCATCGTGGACCACTGCTCGTCCTCGGAGGCGGTGGGCAGCCGCTCCTGGCACGGGGCGGTGACCTCCCACCACCGCTGGGTCACGTCGTGGGCGGCGATCGCGGCCATGTCCGCCTCGTAGTCCTCCCCGATGTGCTCGAAGTAGCTGAAGAGCCAGCCGTCGCGCAGGAAGATGGAGTAGTTGCGGATGTTGCTGGCGGTCAGGCGCTCGAGCACCTCGGGCCATACGGCCGCGTGCAGCTGGACGTACTCCGCCTCCTTCTCGGGGCGCAGCCTGACCACGGAGCCGTAGCGAGTCATGGTGGGGTCCTCTCTGTCTCTTTTCTTGGGGGAAGGGCGAGCGGTCAGAGGTCCTCGACGAGGACGACGTGCAGGGTGCGCGGGCCGTGGACGCCCTCGACGCGGTCGAGCTCGATGTCGCTGGTCGCCGACGGGCCGCTGATCCAGGTCTGCGGGTTCGCCGGGTCGAGGCGGGCGACGGCCTGCGGGACGCCGGCCACGACGTGGGTGGCTCCGAGGACGCACACGTGCAGGTCCGGGACGAGGGTGAGCGCGCGACGCCCCTGGCCGGGGCCGTGGTCGAGCACGACCGTGCCGGTGTCGGCGATGCCGAGCGCGGCCGCGGAGACGACCGCGTCGATCGTGTCGAGCTCGGCGGCCGACTGCCCGGTGTCGTCGACGGATCCGGGGACCGGCCACGGCAGGCCTGGGGGTACGACGACGCTCCGGCCGGTGACCGCCCGCGCCAGCACCTCGGCGACCTCTGCCGCGCGGCAGCGGGTGACCGTGGCGCGATAGTCCTCGACCCTCTCGACGAACCGGGCGAGCACGGCGGACCGGTCGAGGCCTTCGCCCACACCCCGGTAGCCGCGGGGCACCTCAGCGGTCGGGCGGGGCGCCTCACCGATCGCCCGGCGGACTCGGCCCAGGATCTCCTCACGGGTGCTCATCGTTCATCTCCTCCGGTGCGGCGCCACCAGGCGCGGAAGGACTCGGCGGGCGGGTCCGGCAGGTCGCGGGCCTGCGTCCAGGGGCGCGCCCCGGCACGGCGGGCAAGGCGGACGCCGACGCCGACGAGGCGCTCAGCGAGTCCGAGCCGGCGCCCGGACGCCAGCGTCGCCCCGGCGGCCTTCATCGCCACCGCCTCGGGCTTGGGTACGCCGCCGCGGTGGGCGTCGACGACCTGCGAGCGCAGCTCCACCAGCACCGAGGGGATGTCGATCCGCACGGGGCAGGCCTCGAAGCAGGCGCCGCACAGCGTCGAGGCGTACGGCAGGGAGTCGGTCTGCTCGTCGTGACCCACGCCTTTCAGCAGCGGGTTGAGGATGGCGCCGATCGGGCCCGGGTAGACCGAGCCGTACGCGTGACCGCCGGTGCGCTCGTAGACGGGGCAGACGTTGAGGCAGGCCGAGCAGCGGATGCAGCGCAGCGCCTGCCGGCCCAGCTCGTCGGCCAGCGCGCGGGTGCGGCCGTTGTCGAGCAGCACCACATGCACCTCCTGCGGACCGTCGTCCGGGGTGACGCCGGACCACACCGAGGTGTAGGGGTTCATCCGCTCCCCCGTCGCCGAGCGCGGCAGGAGCTGGAGGAAGACGTCGAGGTCGTCCCAGGTCGGCAGGATCTTCTCGATGCCGACCACGGAGACCAGCACCTCGGGCAGGGTCAGGCACATCCGGCCGTTGCCCTCCGACTCGACCACCACGAGGGACCCGGTCTCGGCGACCGCGAAGTTGGCGCCGGAGACGCCGACCTTGGCACGCAGGAACTTCTCGCGCAGGTGCAGGCGCGCGGCCTCCGCGAGCCGGGCGGGCTCGTCGGTCAGGTCGTCCGGAGCGGGACGGCCGACCTCACCCATCGCGGAGGCAAAGATCTCGCGGATCTCGGCGCGGTTGCGGTGGATCGCGGGGACCAGGATGTGGGAGGGCAGGTCGTCGCCGAGCTGCACGATGAGCTCGGCGAGGTCGGTCTCCCAGGCCTCGATCCCGCGGGCGGCCAGCGCCTCGTTGAGACCGATCTCCTGGGTCGCCATCGACTTCACCTTCACCACCTCGGTGGCGTCGTGTGCGGCGGCGATGTCGCCGACGATGCGGCACGCCTCTTCCGCGTCGCTCGCCCAGTGAACGGTCGCGCCGGCCTTCGTGAGCGACTCCTCGAGGCGTACCAGGTGCTCGTCGAGGTGGAGCAGCACGTTGTCCTTGATGGCCGCACCCGCCAGGCGCAGCTCCTCCCACTCCTCGACCTCACCGACGACGGCGGCGCGCTTGGCTCGGATGGTGCCGGTGGCATGTGCGAGGTTGCGGCGCAGCTGGGAGTCGCCGACCGCCTCACGCGCGGCCTTCGGGAACACCGGCATCCCGACGAACGTGCCGGTCATGAGGCAGCCACCGCGGCAGCCTCGGTCTGGGCGAGGACGTCGGCCAGATGCATGACGCGTACGCCGGCGCGCTGCCGGGAGAGCAGGCCTCCGACGTGAGTCAGGCAGGACCGGTCACCGGCCACCAGCACCTCGGCCCCGGTCTCGCGTACGTGCCGGGCCTTGTCGGAGCCCATGGCGACCGAGGTGTCGGAGTTCTTCATCGCGAAGGTGCCGCCGAAGCCGCAGCACTCGGCCGCGCCGGGCAGGTCCACCAGGTCGATCCCGCGGACCTGCCGGAGCAGCCGCAGCGGCCGGTCGCCGACGCCGAGCATCCGCAGCGAGTGGCAGGTCGGGTGGTAGGTCACCCGGTGCGGGAAGTAGGCACCCACGTCCTCGACACCGAGCACGTCCACGAGGAACTCGCTGAGCTCGTAGACCCGCTGGGACGTCTCGCGGGACGCCGCCCGCAGGCCCTCGTCGCCGCTGCGGCGCGCCACCAGGTCGTGCTGGTGCCGGGCCGATCCGGCGCACGAGCCCGACGGCGTCACGACGGCGTCGTAGCCCTCGAAGGCGCGGACGAAGGAACGCAGCACCGGCACGGCCTCGTCGAGGTAGCCGGTGTTGACCATCGGCTGACCGCAGCAGGTCTGGGCCTGGGGAAAGTCCACCTCGACGCCGAGGCGGCGCAGGAGCCGGACCACGTTGCGCCCGGTGTCGGGGAACAGGGCATCGTTGATGCAGGTGACCATGAGGGCTACGCGCACGACGGCACCAGCCCCTGGTCGGCCAGGTCGGTCCACAGCTGTTCGGGAACCGACACGGCGAGCCTGTCGAGGTTCTGCTTCACCTGCTCGGGCCGGCCGGCGCCGGCGACGATCGAGACGACCCTCGGGTCCTGCAGCGGGTAGTGCAGGGCGGCGGTGGCGATCTCGACGCCGTGCGCCTCGCACACCTCGCCGATCCGGAGCGCGCGCTCGAGGATGTCGTCGGGCACCTCGCCGTAGTTGTACATCGCGCCCCGGCGCGGGGTGGTGGCGAGCAGGCCGCTGGCGAAGACCGCCGCCGCGACGATCCGGGTGCCGTGCCGGTCGCACGCCTCGAGCAGGCCGTCGGCGACGGACTGGTCGAGGAGCGTGTAGCGGTTGGCGACCATGACCACGTCGGCGAGGCCGGTCTCGACCGTCGCGGTGAGCGCCGGGACCGACAGGGAGCCGGTGCCGATCGCGTCGACCAGGCCCTCCTCACGGAGCTTCGCCAGGCCGGCGAGGGCGGTCTCGACGGCAGCCGGGTCACCGGACAGCTCGGGGTCGTGCACATAGAGGATGTCGACCCGATCCAGACCGAGCCGGGTCAGCGACTCCTCGAGGCTGCGGCGTACGCCGTCGGCGGAGTAGTCGAGGACCCGGTGCGAGCTGGCCGGGACGGCGAAGCCCATGTCGTCCTGGGACTGCCCGTCCCAGGACGGGTTGGGCCGCACCAGCCGGCCGACCTTGGTCGAGACGACGAACTCCGACCGTGGCCTCGTCGCCAGGAACCGCCCGATCCGCTCCTCCGACAGACCCAGCCCGTAGTGGGGCGCGGTGTCGAAGTGACGCACCCCTGCCTGCCAGGCCGCGTCGAGCGTCGCCTGGCAGTCCTCGTCCGTACGCGGCCGGAACAGGTTGCCCATCGGCGCACAGCCGAGTCCGAACAACGGGATCTCCATCCGTCCTCCTCACGCTCTGCCCCCGCGGTCGTCCGACCGCCAACCCGAGGCTAGACATCTGATGTTTAGGCTGTCAATATGCATTCGTCGCCACATTTGGCGGCTCAGGTTCACCGATAGATCAGACTACTCACCGCTGGAGGCCACCGCATGAAGTTCGCCCGCCTGGGACCCGTCGGGAAGGAAACGCCAGTTCTCGTGCTCGAGAACGAGGTGCGCAGCCTGGCCGATCTCACCACCGACATCGACGCGGCCTTCTGGGCCTCCGACGGGCCGGCACGGGCCGCCGCCGCGCTCGCCGCGGGCGAGCTCCCCCTCGTCGAGGGGGCCGACGAGCTCCGCGTGGGCGCCCCGATCGGCAAGCCCGGCGCCATCGTCTGCATCGGCATGAACTACGCCGCGCACGCCGCCGAGTCCGGCTCCGAACCGCCCACGGTGCCGATCATCTTCTTCAAGACCCCCAACACGATCGCCGGGCCGAACGACGCCGTCACCATCCCGCGCAACAGCACCAAGACCGACTGGGAGGTGGAGCTCGGCGTCGTGATCGGCAAGCGCGCCTCCTACCTCGACTCCCCCGACCAGAGCCTGGAGCACGTCGCCGGCTTCGTGGTCGCCAACGACCTCTCCGAGCGCGAGTTCCAGCTCGAGGTCTCCGGCGGCCAGTGGAGCAAGGGCAAGATCGCCCCCGGCTTCAGCCCCGTCGGCCCGTGGGTCGTGACCCCCGACGAGGTGGAGCACCAGAAGCTGGGCCTACGCTCCTTCGTCAACGGCGAGCCGCGACAGGACTCCGTCACCGCCGACCAGATCTTCGACGTCGCGACGGTGATCCACCACCTCAGCCAGTTCATGGTCCTCGACCCGGGCGACCTGATCATGACCGGCACCCCGGAGGGCGTCGCGCTCTCCGGCCGCTTCCCCTACCTCCAGCCCGGTGATGTCGTCGAGATCGAGATCGACGGTCTCGGCCGCCAGCGCCAGGAGTACGTCGCGTTCGGGAGCCAGGCATGAGTGCCGCGGCAACGCCCGAGCTCGACGGTCTCGTCGCCCTCGTCACCGGTGGCGCCTCCGGCATCGGCGCCGCCGTCGTCGAGGTCCTGCTCGAGCGCGGCGCCCAGGTCGCAGCCCTCGACCGCGACCCCGAGGGCATCAACCCCAAGGCCCTGGGCATCCGCGCCGACGTCACCGACGACGCGAGCATCCGGGCCGCGGTGGAGCAGACGGCCACCACCTTCGGCCGGCTCGACATCGTGGTCAACAACGCCGGCATCGGCGCGCAGGGCACGGTCGAGGACAACCCCGACGAGCAGTGGCACGCGGTCTTCGACGTCAACGTCCTCGGCGCCGTCCGGGTCTCGCGCGCAGCGCTCCCGCACCTGCGACGCTCCCCTGCCGCGGCAGTCGTGAACGTGGCTTCGGTGGCCGCGACCACGGGCATCCAGCAGCGTGCCCTCTACTCCGCGAGCAAGGGTGCGATCCAGTCCCTGACCCAGGCCATGGCCGCCGACCACCTCCGGGAGGGAGTCCGGGTGAACTGCGTGAACCCCGGGACCGCCGCGACACCGTGGGTCCAGCGTCTGCTCGACTCGGCCGACGACCCCGAGGCCGAGCGCGCCGCCCTGGACGCGCGACAGCCGCACGGCCGGCTGGTCAGCGCGGACGAGGTCGCCCTCGCGGTCGCGTACCTGGCCAGCCCCTCGTCGGGGTCGACCGCCGGAGTGGCCCTTGCGGTCGACGGCGGCATGGCAACGTTACGGTTGCGACCGACCGAGTGAGAGGACCAGGATCCCGATGGCGCTGACCGACGAGGCGATCGAGAAGATCAAGGAGATGATCCTCGACGGCCGGCTGAAGCCGGGCGACCGTCTCCCGCGCGAGGCCGACCTGTCCACGCAGCTCGGCATCTCCCGCAGCTCCCTGCGCGAGGCGGTGCGCGCGCTCTCGATGATGCGCATCCTCGACGTACGCCAGGGCGACGGGACGTACGTCACGAGCCTGACGCCGGAGATCCTGTTGGAGACGATGGGCTTCGTCATCGACTTCCACCAGGACTCCAGCGTCCTGGACCTCTTCGAGGTACGCCGAGCGCTGGAGCCGCTGGCCGCCGAGAAGGCGGCCCTGCTGATGCCCCCGGACGAGACCGCCGACCTGCTCGCTCTGGTCGACTCCGTCAGTCCTGAGACGTCGCTGGAGGAGGTCGTGGCCAACGACCTGGAGTTCCACCACCGCATCGCCCGCGCGTCGGGCAACACCGTGCTGTGCTCGTTCATCGACGGCGTCGCCAACCGCACCCAGCGGGCCCGGATCTGGCGTGGCGTGACCCAGCAGGACTCCTTCGACCAGACGCAGCGCGAGCACCGTGGCATCGCCCTGGCCATCGCGGACCGGCAGCCGAGCATCGCCGCCGCGCTGTCCCTGGCCCACGTCGCGGGCATCGAGAACTGGATCCGCCGCAGCCTCGCCGAGGACCAGGAGAAGGACCAGGAGAAGGAGCAGGAGTGAACGAGCCGAACCAGGGCCGGCTGCACGTCAGCTTCCGGCCTGGCGACCGCGCCCGCCAGGTGCTGGAGGCGCTGCCAGGGCCGGTGACCTGCGCCGCGGATCCTTCCGGGCAGTCCCGCGCGGACCTGCTCGCAGACGTACGCGGGGCCACCGCGCTCGTCTGCCTGCTGACCGACCGGGTCGATGCCGAGCTGCTCGATGCGGCCGGTCCGTCGCTGCGCGTCGTGGCCAACATGGCGGTCGGCCACGACAACGTCGACGTCGCCGCCTGTGCGGCTCGTGGCATCACCGTGACCAACACCCCGGGGGTGCTCGACGAGGCGACCGCCGACCTCGCCTTCGCACTGCTGCTCGCCACCTCACGTCGCGTGGTGGAGGCCGACGCGTTCGTACGCAGCGGCGAGCCGTGGTCCTGGCGGCCGGACCTATTTGTGGGACTCGACGTCAGCAGCGGCGCGACCTTGGGCATCGTCGGCCTGGGCCGGATCGGGCTGGCGATGGCGCGGCGCGCCCGCGCTTTCGACATGCGCATCGTGGCGACCCCGTCCCGCTCCGCGGGCGAGGAGGCGGCGCGCCTGGGCATCGAGACCCTGCCGCTGCCCGACCTGCTGGTCGCCTCGGACGTCGTGTCGCTGCACTGTCCACTGACCCCTGAGACCCGGCATCTCATCGGCGCCGAGGAGCTCCGGCTGATGGGGCCGGGATCGGTCCTCGTCAACACCGCTCGCGGTCCCATCGTCGACGAGGCAGCCCTGGCGGCCGCCCTGGCCGACGGCACCATCGGCGCAGCGGGACTCGACGTCTTCGAGAACGAGCCGGCCGTCCACCCCGACCTGCTGGCGCTCCCCAACGTCGTCCTGCTGCCGCACATCGGCAGCGCCGGCCGCGCCACCCGCGACCGGATGGCGATGCTCGCGATCGACAACGCCCGCGCCGTGCTCGCCGGCGAGCCCGCGCCGACCCCGGTCCACCCGTAGCCGGACTCGGGCCGGCCGCGAACCACTCGCGGCCGGCCCGAGACGGTCCCTACTTCGGGACCACGGTGTAGGTGCTGCCGCGCCGGGTGTCGAACTCGACGACGTTCTCCTCCGGCCGGGAGACGTTCGTCCCCGCCACCTTGACCGGCTGCTGCGTACGCAGCCGGAGCCGGTTGCCGAGCAGCGACCGGATCCGTGCCACCTCGACCTTGCCGTCGGCCCACTTCAGGTCGACCTCGAAGCCACCGCGGGCGCGCAGGCCCCGGACCTTCCCCTCGGGCCATGCCTCCGGGAGCGCGGCGAGCAGGAAGAGCTCGCCGGAGTGGCTCTGCATGATCATCTCCGTGATCCCGGAGACGGCGCCGAAGTTCCCGTCGATCTGGAACGGCGGGTGCAGGTCGAAGAGGTTGGGCGCCGTCCGGGACGGGTGCAGCATGTGCTGGACGTGGAGGTAGGCGTTCTCGGGCTCGAGAAGGCGCGCGCGGATGTTCATCTTCCACGCCAGCGACCACCCGGTGGTGACCGCCGGGCCGCGCAGCTCGAGCGCCTTGCGCGCGGCGTCGGCCAGCTCAGGCGTACGCAGCGGGCTGATCTGGTCGGAGGGGAAGACGCCCCACAGGTGAGAGACGTGGCGGCTGCGCTCCAGGGCAGCCTCCTCCCAGTCGATCAGCCACTCCTGCAGCTGGCCCAGATAGCCGATCTGGTTGGGCGGCAGCTGGTCGCGCATCGCCAGCGCCCGCTCGACGAGCGGGTCGTGCTTGCCGAGCGCGGCGGCCGCCTTCTCGAACGCGGTGAACAGGTCACGCAGGATCTGGCAGTCCATCGTCGGACCCGCGCAGATGCTGACCCCTTCGTCGTCCTGCTCGTGGTGCTTGATCTCCGGCGAGTGCGACGGACAGGTGACCATGTAGCCGGACTGCTCGTCGCGCACCATCGTCTCGAGGAAGAACTCGACCGCGCCCCGCAGCGTCGGGAAGTGCTCGGCGAGGTTCGCCTTGTCGCCGGTGTACTCGTAGCGCTCCCAGAACAGCAGCGAGAGCCAGGCGCCGCCCATCGGCCAGACCCCGTAGTAGGCGAAGTCGACCGGAGCGGTGCCTCGCCAGCCGTCGGTGTTGTGGTGGGCGACCCAGCCCTTGTCCGAGCCCCACATCTTCTGGGCCGTGTTCCGTCCGACCTCCGCGAGCTCCTCGGTCATCGCGAACATCGGGTCCCAGCACTCGGCGAGGTTGGCCGGGCCGGCGGGCCAGTAGTTCATCTGCGCGTTGATGTTGAGGGTGTACTTCGACTGCCACTCGGGCTGCATCTTGTAGCTCCACAGGCCCTGCAGGTTGGCCGGCTGGCCCGGGGTCCGGGAGGACGAGATCAGCAGGTAGCGCCCGAACTGGTACCACAGCGCGGCCAGCTGCGGGTCGCCGCCTTCGCGGAACACCGCCACCCGCTCGTCGGTCGGCTTCTCGATCGCGGCGGAGGTGCCGAGGTCGATGTCGACCCGGCCGAAGAGCTTCTGATAGTCCCGCACGTGCGCCGAACGCAGCTGGCCGTAGCCGCGCCCGGTGGCCGCCTCGAGAGGCTGCTCCGCGCGGCGTACGTGGTCGGCGTTGACGTCGGCGTAGTTGCGGTAGCTGGTCGCCATCGTGAGCAGCAGCGTCACCGAGGTGGCGTTGCGCACGCGCAGCTGGGTGTCGGCGCACTGGACCGTGCCGCCGTCGGTCTCGGCGCGGACGAGGCTGATGAAGCGGACCGCGCCCTCCATCCCCTCCGTGGCTCCGCTGATGCCTTCCAGAGCGAGCGTCCGCGCATCGTGGGGCTGCACGTCGCTCTGCTGCGGCGAACCGAAGGTGGCGTTGAACGAGACCTTCTCGGCCTGGTCCGCGGTGAGGCGGACGACCATCACCTGGTCCGGGTGGCTGACGAACGACTCGCGGCGGTAGCGCACGCCGCCGACCTCGAACTCCGAGATCGCGGTCGCGCTCCGCAGGTCGAGCGAGCGCCGGTAGGTCGTGGGCTCGCCGTCGAGGCCCAGGAACTCCAGCAGCAGGTCACCGACCGGCTGGTAGAAGGCCTGCTCACTGGGCCGTCCCATGAACTCCTTGTCGGCGAGACGCTGGGCGCCCACCCAGTTGTCCTCGAAGATCAGCTTGCGGATCTCGGGGAGCGCCTCGGCTCCGCCAGGCGGGTCATAGCTGTGCGGATGACCGGCCCAGACCGAGTCCTCGTTCAGCATCAGCTTCTCGCTGGCCACCCCGCCGAAGACCATCGCGCCCATCCGGCCGTTGCCGATCGCCAACGCCTGGAGCCACTCCTGCGCCGGCTGGCGATACCAGAGCTCGAGGGGGTTGGTCTCCGGCTCGTCGGCGGCCGCGGCCGCCTGGGTCACGACCGGCTGCACCAGGGCACCGCCGGCCACCGCCGAAGCGGCCTGCAGCACCCGTCGTCTCGTGAAGTCCACCATCAGCTTCCTCCTGACTCACGCCCACCATGGGGCAAACATCGGTTGTTTCAATGTAATAGACATCACACGTCATGTCGATGGTTGCTGCGATTCAGGGCTGTTTTGGCCGAAGTCGGCCTTGTCGATCAGTCAGGACGAAGCAAATGATCCGATCTCTGATGGGTCAGAGCACTTCCCGAGCCGACGCCTCCGCGGCCGCGAGCCGTTGCTCGGCGAGCCCGTAGAAGCGCCGCGCACTGCCGGCGTAGATCTCCTCGCGCTCCTCGCTCGACAGACCGGCCAAGGCGTCCTGGAGCCCGCCGAAGACCCGCTCGTAGCCTCCCGCGGCGGTGGAGATCGGCCAGTCGCCGCCGTACATCAGCCGGCTGGGGCCGAACACCTCGACCGCCCGGTCGACGATGGGCTGGAGGTCGGCCACGGTCCAGGTGTCCGGGGCGGCCCCCGGATAGAGCCCGGAGATCTTGCCGAACACGTGCGGGTTCGACGCCGCCCGCTCGATGAGGCTCCACCACGGCTCGCGCTCGGCCTCCCCGATCGGCGGCTTGGAGAGGTGGTCGACCACGATCCGCAGGTCGGGGTGGCGTTCGGAGAGCGTCGCGACGTGCTCGAGGTGGCGTGGCAGCACCGAGACGTGGTCGTAGGTGAGCCCGAGCCGCTCCAGCAGCCCGAGCCCCTCGTCGACGTCCGGCCGGAGGATCCAGTCGGGGTCGGGGAGGTTGTGGATCAGGTTGCGTACGCCGACCACCCGGTCGTCCCGCCGCAGCGACTCCAGCCGCTCGGCGGCCACGTCCGGCCGGTCCAGCGGCACGTAGACCACGATCCCGACCACCTCGGGGTGCTGGTCGGCGACCTCGATCATCAGGTCGGTGTCGCCGTCGTGGTCGTCGGACTGGACCAGCACGGTCGCGTCCACTCCCTGCGCCCGCAGCTGCGGCTGGATCTCGTCGAAGGTGAACGTGCGGTTGTACTCGGGCACGTCGGGACCCAGCCACGGATAGGGCGAGCGGGTGAGGTCCCAGACGTGCTGGTGGCTGTCGATGATCATCCGAGGTCTCACCGGGTCGCCCAGTAGCTGCCGTTCGGATAGGCGTACGTCGCCACCGACTCGGGATGCATCTCCGCGCTGTAGCCCGGCCGGGCCGGCAGCCGGTAGGCGCCGTCCTCGACGATGCACGGGTCGGTGAAGTGCTCGTGGAGATGGTCGACGTACTCGGTGACCCGGTCCTCGAGCGTGCCCGAGACGGCCACGTAGTCGAAGACGGACAGGTGCTGGACGAGCTCGCACAGACCCACGCCGCCGGCGTGGGGGCAGACCGGCACGCCGAACTTCTGGGCCATCAGATAGACGGCGAGGATCTCGTTGATGCTCGCCAGCCGCGCGGAGTCGAGCTGGCAGAAGTCGATGGCCTCCGCCTGGAACATCTGCTTGAAGAGCACCCGGTTCATGCCGTGCTCACCGGTGGCCACCCCGATCGGGGCCACCGCCTTGCGTACGGCGGCGTGGCCGAGGATGTCGTCAGGGCTGGTCGGCTCCTCGATCCACCACGGCTCGAAGCGGGCCAGCGCGTTGACCCACTCGATGGCCTGCGGCACGTCCCAGACCTGGTTGGCGTCGATCATCAGCTTCGCGTCCCAGCCGATCACCTCCCGCGCGATCTCGCAGCGCCGGATGTCGTCCTCGAGGTTCGCACCGACCTTCAGCTTGATGTGCCGATAGCCGGACTCGACCGCTTCGGTGGCGAGCCTGCGCAGCTTGTCGTCGGAGTAACCCAGCCAGCCGGCAGAGGTGGTGTAGCAGGGGTAGCCGGTCTCCTCCAGGTGCCGGATCCGCTCCTCACGATGGGGAACGCCGGCGCGGAGGATGTCCAGGGCCTCCTCCCGGGTGAGGGCGTCGCTGAGATAGCTCAGGTCCGCGACGTCGACCAGCTCCTCGGGGCTCATCTCGGCCAGCAGCCGCCACAGCGGCTTGCCGGCTTCCCGGGCAGCCAGGTCCCAGACCGCGTTCATCACGGCGGCGAGGGCCAGGTGCTCGACCCCCTTGTCCGGGCCCAGCCAGCGCAGCTGGGAGTCCGAGGCGAGATCCCGGTAGACCCCACCCAGGTCACCCACCACGTCGCCGACATCGCGCCCGACCAGCGGCTCACCGCGGCGTTGCGCCGCCAGGGTGCAGATGTCGTTTCCGCGCCCGATGGTGAAGGTGAAACCGAAGCCGGACAGCTCCGGGTCGTCGGTGCTCACCACGACGTACGTGGCCGAGTAGTCACCGTCCTTGTTCATGGCGTCGGATCCGTCCATCGACACAGAGGTCGGAAAGCGGACATCGGTGACATCGACGGCGGTGATACGGGTCACGAGGGATCCTCCTGTGCGGATGGGTGGCCGTTGCGCTTGTTCACGAGATAGAGGTGGGTCAGGACCAGCACCGTCTCGGCACGCTGGTTGGTCACCGTGACGAGCTCGTGGACGTAGCCGAACTCGTCCGGCTTCTTCCGGTGCTGCGTCGTCTCGGTGATCTCGGCGGTGACGGTGATGGTGTCGCCGATGAAGACCGGGCCGATGAAACGGATCCGGTCATAGCCGTAGGACATGGATCGTGGGTTGATGTCGGTGGCCGTCATCCCGACCGCCACCGCGAGGATCAGCGTCCCGTGCGCGATCCGCTGTCCCGCCGGCTGGGTGGCCATCCACTCCGCATCCATGTGATGCGGGAAGAAGTCACCCGTCTGACCGGCGTGCAGGACGATGTCGGCCTCGGTGATCGTGCGTCCCAGGGTGGTCCTGGACTCCCCGACCGCGTAGTCCTCGAACCAGCGTTCCTCGACTCTCATCGGAATGCTCCTTCCTCGATGCCATCTGCGTCGACTTCTGCGACGAGCAGGCGCTCGGCGAGCTCGCCGGCACGGCGGACCAGCTCCGCGTCCGTCAGCTGCCCCGCCATCGCCTCGGTCACCCACGGGGAGACCGTGTCCTGGAACTCCATGTAGCCGGCGGTACGCGGCCGCACCCAAGCGCCCTCGAGGGTCGCCCGGGTGCCACGGAAGAAGTCCCAGGAGTCTTCGTTGAGCCGGTCGTCGTCCCACGAAGAGGCGTAGCCGGGCTGGCCACCGGCGTCGTAGTAGATGCCCGACTGAACCTCCGGCGAGGCCACCCACAGTGCGTACGCCCGGGCCGCGTCCAGGTCTCTCGACCGGGCCGAGACGGCCACGCCGGCACCCCCGAGCTGCGAGCCGGCCACTCCCCGGGGGCCGGAGGGCATGTCGACGTACTTGAGGCGATGCGGCCGGAAACCGGCCCGGGAGTAGTTGGTGTAGCCGTACATCAACGGCGCGTACGCCCACGGCTCGGCAGTGTCGCCGGCCAGTGCCTCGGCGACCTCGATCGGGTTCGCGGTCAGGCACCACGAGGGAATCCGGTCGCTGAGCCGGTGCATGAGGTCGAGCACGCTCATCGCGGCCTCCTCGGGCAGGAAGCTTCCGGGCTCGGCGTTGACCGGCGTCCCCCGGTTGGCCGCCAGGGTGCACAGCGTGGAGTAGGCGTCGATCGGCTTGGCCGGCCAGAGCACCCTGCCCTCGGCGGCCAGCTCGAGCACCTCCTCCCACGTGCCGGGCGGAGCCGGCAGCCGGTCCGGGCGGTGCGCGGCCACCTGGGCAGCGGCGTCCGTGGCCAGGCCGTACTGGCGCCCGGCATGGCGGTACGACGCGTGGCTGCTGCCCACGGCATCGGCGGCCAGGGCGGCCAGCTCGTCGTCGTGGCCGGCGCCGTCCAGGGGCGCCAGCACTCCTTCCGCGACGGCCAGCGGCACGTGGGGGTGGTCGATGACCACCAGGTCGAAACGCTCCGCCAGCTCACCCAGCGGCGCGTCGGCGAACGCCTGCAGCGAGCGGTACTCCCAGCGCACCTCGATCCCGGTCCGGCGCGCGTACTCCTGCGATGCCGCCACCTGGCAGTCGTAGCCACGCGGGTGCTCCCAGGTCATGCCGTGCAGGACGGTCATCGGTCCCCCTCGAGGTCGTGCTCGCCCAGGCGTGGAGCCGGGCGCGGATTGGTGAGCCGCTCGCCGTCGATGCGGATCGGGCTGCGGGTGGTCGTCAGGGTGAGGCCGTCACGACGGATCTGCTGGGTCATCGCGATGGCCTCGAAGCCCTTGTGCTCCACGAGCTCGGAGAGGGTGAGCACCGGGGCACACCACACGTCCTCGGCGTCCAGGACGGCCAGCCAGGCGTCCCGGGTGTCACCCCGAAGGCGGTCGCCGATCGCCTCCTCGATCTCCGACTGCCGGTCCCACCACGTCTGCGGGTCGGTCATCGCCTCCAGCTCGGGGAGCCCGAGCAGCCGCCCGATGACGGGCACGGGGTTCATCGCGATGGCGAGGTAGCCGTCGCTCGTCGGGTAGATGCCGTAGGGAGCGGAGAGGAAGGCGTGGGCGGACCGCGGCCCCTTGCGGCGGACCTCGACCGTCGGGTCGTTGAGCCGGGTGGTCAGCAGCTCGAACTCCAGGTCCAGCAGTGACTCCATCAGGCTCGTCTCGGTCAGTCCGCCCTTCCCGGTTCGGAACCGCCGGACCAGCAGGGCGGTGATGCCCTGGGCCAGGTGACAGCTGGCGAGGTGGTCGGCCACCGCCAGCCCGACGGGGACCGGCGGATCGTCGGCCGACCCGTTGAGCCAGGGCAGACCGGCGATCGCCTGGGCGAGCAGGTCCTGTCCGGGACGGTCCTGGAACGGGCCGACGACGCCGTACCCGGTCACGCTGCCGTAGACGATGCTCGGGTTGAGCACCCGGACGGATTCGTAGTCGAGCCCGATCCGCTCCATCACCCCGGGGCGGAAGTTCTGGACGATCACGTCGGCTCCCGCGACCAGTCCGCGGACGCGCTCGAGGTCGGCGGGATCCTTCAGATCTGCCGTCACGCTCTCCTTGTTCCGGTTCATGGCGTGGAAGGAGAGGCTGTCGCCGTTGACCGACCGCCCGGCGAAGGCCAGGCTCCGGCCCGCGTCTCCGCCGGCGGGTCGCTCGATCTTGATGACCCGGGCGCCCAGGTCAGCGAGCCTCAGCGCCGCCACGGGGCCGGCCAGGAACTGGCTGAAGTCCAGGACCGTGACGCCCTCCAGGGGCAGCTCGGAGGCACGGGTGAGTGTCATCGGGGATCCTTTCGGAAGGGCGGACCAGGGGCGGACCAGGACGAACCAGGCGGGGACAGGTGGCTACTGGTCATAGGGCGGAGGCGTTCCACCTCGGGCCGCGTCCGTGTACGCCGCCTCGACGACCGCCATGGTGCGGAAGACGTCCTCGACCTCGGTGGGCAGCGACGGGATCGACCCCTCGAGAAAGCGCTGGACCACCGCCATCGAGCCGATGAAGGCGTCAGGGAACCAGGACCCCTCGAACGGCACCGGTCGCCAGCCGGCGTCGAGCCGGTCGTCGGTGACCACCTCGAGCGAGTCCTCGCCGCCGCGCGGGTAGTCCAGCAGCAGGCCGAGCTGTGCCCGGATGGCGCCGCGGGTGCCCTCCCACTTGACGAAGGATTCTTCGTGCCGGGGTCCGTAGTGGTGGTCGTGGTTGGTGGAGACGACGACCCTGATCGGTCGCTCCCCGTAGCTCAGCGCGATGTCGGAGCGGCTGTTGGCGTGAGACTTCTCGGGGTGGCGCACGGTGACGGCGTGCACGCCGGTCGGGTCTCCCAGGAAGGAACGCACCAGATCCAGGTAGTGGACGCTGTGCATGTTGATCTCGAGCCGGTCCAGGTCGAGTACGTAGGGGAACATCTCCCACGGGGTCCGAACCGAGACCCGGACCTCCATGTCGTAGAGCTCCCCGATCGTGCCGGCGGCGATGAGCTCGCGAGCAGCGACGACGTACGGCGCGAACCGGAGCTGGGTGTTGACCGCCGCCACCAGCCCCTTGCGCCGGCACACCTCACGGGTGCGGACCCCCTCGGCCAGGTGGTTCCCCAAGGGCTTCTGCAGCAGGACGGCGGCACCGTCGGGCAGCTGCTCGAGAACCTCGACGTGTGCCTCGGGCGGAAGAGCGACGTCGTAGACCGCGTCGGCCGGTGCCGACCGGACCGCGTCCGCGACGCTCTCGTGCACCGCGCGGATGTCATAGCGTCCGGCAAGCTCCCGCGCCCGCTCCGGGACGAGGTCGGTGATGCTGGCGACCTCGAACCCCGCCTTCGCGTACGCCGGCAGGTGGGCGTCACGGACGATCCCGCCGGCACCCACGAGCACGATCGGACGCGGCGTCGCCGGCATCTCGGCCGAGTAGCCGGGGTGCGGGTCGAGCTCCGGTGGCGAGTGCGGGGCCATCAGCCCTTCACCGCCCCCATCGTCTCGCCACGCATCAGGAACTTCTGCGCGCCGAGGAAGACGATCAGCAGCGGCAGCATCGAGATGAAGGTCGCCAGGGCCAGCTGCGGCATGTAGAGCTTCACGTCCAGCCCTGCGGCGACGGTCGGGTTGAACAACGGGCTGGCGCCGATCAGCTGCTGCAGCCCGACAGGGAGGGTCTGGTTGTTCTGGTTGGAGGAGAGCAGTGCCAGCGGCAGGAAGAAGTTGATCCAGTTGGCGACGAAGGCGAAGAAGCCGACCAGCACCGCGGCCTGGCGGGAGATCGGGAGCGCGACCCGCCAGAAGATCGACACCTCGCCGAGACCGTCGATCCGGGCTGCCTCGACGAGCTCCTGGGGCATGGTCGTCATGAAGTGGATGTAGGCCAGATAGACCCCGAACGGGAAGAAGCCCATGATCAGCCCCACCGGCCAGAGCTCGCCGACCGCGCCGATGGCATTCACCTCGAGGAAGATGGGGATGACCAGCACGGTGTTGGGCATCACCATCGTGATCAGGGTGATCAGGAGGACGGCGCGGCGGGCGCGGAACCGGAGCCGGGCCAGCGCGTATCCCGCAGGCAGCGCGGCGAAGACCGCCAGTAGCGCGCCCCCGCCGGCCACGGCGAGCGTGTTCATCAGCCAGCGGGTGTAGAGCCCACCGCCGCCGGGCCCGAAGCCGTTGACCTGCGACCAGCTGTACTGCGCGTTGTCCCACGACATGTCGCCGAAGCCGAACGGCCCGCCTGCCCCGGATGCGACACCCTCGTTGGATCGGAACGCCATCGCGATGAAGCCGGTGATCGGAAGGATGAACATGCACGCGACGAACAGCATCGTGACGACGCGCGCGGTCTTGCCGACGCTCCAGTCGAACATGCCTCGCTTCGTACCGGCCTCGCGGCGCTCGGCCATGGTGCTCTGGCTCATCGGTGCTCCTCCTCACCGAACAGACCGGTTCGGAAGACGACCAGCAGTCCGATGCCCAGCGTGATCACGAGCAGGATCAGCGACATCGCGGCGGCTGCGGGGAAGTTGTAGTTGCTGAAGGCGAAGGCGTAGCCCAGCTGGGTGGGCGTCCAGTGATCGTCCAGGGCGTTGCTGGCGACCTGGTCGAGCAGCTGTGGCTCGAGGAACAGCTGGAACCCGTAGGCGAGGTTCATCAGCACCGCGTAGCCGATCCACGGCCGGATGATCGGCAGCTTCACGTGCCAGGCCAGCCGCCATTCGTTGGCACCGTCCAGCCGCGCTGCCTCGAGCGTCTCCTCCGAGATCCCGTTGAGGCCGCCGTTGACCACGATGACCCACTGACCGACTCCCTGGAAGAACATCATCACGGCCAGGATGAACGGCAGGTTCCCGGGCCCGGCGACCGCCTGCTTGATGGTGTCGACGCCCAGCGCCTGCCAGAACCCCTCGATCGGCGACTGGCTCGGGTTGAGCAGGTAGACCCAGAGCACGAGGTTGGCGACGCCCGCCAGAGCCCCGGGGATGTAGTAGATGAACCGCATCGACGACCCGAACCATCCGGGGCTGGCGTGGACCAGCAGAGCCAGCCCGACGATGCCGATGGTCATGATCGGAAGCCAGACCACCAGGGTCGCGAAGATGTTCACGAACGTGTCGACGAACCGGTAGTCGGTGACGACGGTCCTGAAGCTGTCCACGCCCCCGAAACCCCCGGTGGGGTCCAGCGGCGTCGGCGCCTTCTCCAGCGATGTCTTGATCGCGTACGCGACCGGGATGATGCCCGCGATCATCAGCAGGACGAGGTACGGCGCCATCAGCACCCAGGCGCCACGCGTCTCGCTGGGCCGCGCCACGCGTCGTCGAGGACGACGCCGCGCGCCCGGTTCAGGCGGCGAGGTGGCGATGTCCTCCATCAAGGCGGTCGACATGTTGCTCCTCCGATGTGTCCGGGCCACCGTGAGGCCCCGATGTGACTGGGATGGCATCCCTTCGGCCCGGGATGATCCGGGCCGAAGGGACTCGTGCGCGGCCGGGCTATTCGACCGTGTAGCCCATCGCCTTCGCCTGGCTGACCAGCTCGTCCCCGAAGGACGTCCAGGCCTGGTCGACGTCGCCTCCCGAGGCAAGAGCGGCGGCCATGGTCTCGGTCCACACCGCTCCGGTGTTGTAGAGCATGTAGGCGTGGCCGTCGACGACGTGGTCGTTGGCCTTCTTCATCGCCTCGAACGTGGCCTCGTTGTCAGCGAAGTAGTTCGTCTTGGCCTGCTTCTCCGCCCAAGCGTCCTGCACGGGTCCGTACGCCGGCAGACCGGTGGAGAGCTCGACCTGCCACCTCGGGTCGGTGGCGACGAACTCGGCGAAGGTCAGCGTGTTCTCGAGCTGCTTGCCCGTGATGTGGTTCGAGACACCCCAGAGGCCCCCGCCCTCGTTGCCGGTGGAGGGCTCGCTCTCACCGTCCCAGGCGAGAGGCTCCACGGCGGTCATCTCACCGGCCGGGATCTTCCAGGTCTGGTTGAAGAGGTAGTCGCCCCACCATGCGGCACCGGGACTCATGACCAGGTCCTTGCCGACCTTGGCCGCGTCCGGGTCGAAGATTCCGACGGTCGAGAGAGCCTTGCCACCCAGCATCGTGTCGATCAGGTCCACCGCTCGGGTGCACTTGGCGTCCGAGGTGTCGATGTGGACCACGGTCTCGGACTGCCGGTCGTTGGTCGGGCAGCCCGACCCCCACAGATAGCGGTCGGGGGCGTACGCATCGCCGGTGAAGCCGCTGATCTTGCCCGGGTGCTCCTTGGCGATCGTGACGGCCAGGTCGCCGTACTCCTCCCAGGTCGTCGGCACCTCGTAGCCGTTGGCGTCGAAGAAGGCCTTGTTGTACCAGAACACGTCGGGAGCCGCGTCGTTGCGCAGGCACCGGACCTGGCCGTCGATCTCGCAGGCGGCGTTGATCGAACCCTGGTAGCCCTCGAGCACGTCGGGCAGCTGGTCGCTCAGGTCGAGCGTGTAGTCGATCTGAGCACCGGAGGCCCAGGCGATGTCGTCGTTCGAGGGGAAGAAGATGGCGTCCGGCCAGCCCTTCCCGGCCTCGTTGAACTGGGCGAACTGCTGCTGGAGAGACTTGCCTCCGACGGTCCCGTCGATCTGGTTGATCTTGATGTCGATGTCGGGGTAGGCCTTCTTGAAGGCGTTCGCCGCGGGCACGCGCGGCGGGTCGACCCAGACGGTGATCGCGCCTCCGGAGTCCGTCTTCTCCCCCGCGGCATCACTCCCTCCGCCGGAGCCGCACGCACCCAGCAACGAGGCGGTCAGCAGGGTCACGGCGGCCACCAGGGCCGCCCGGTGACGTGAACCGAGTGGATTTCGCTTCATGGACATGGCTCCTTCGACGATGTGTCCCGAGCGGGGTGCGGTGTGACGCAGACCACTGCTCAAACGTTAGAGCAGATCACTGGGAGTGGTCAATCGTTTGAGTGGATCTTCCTTCCAGGCCTTGACGATCCGTGGCCGGCGACGTCAAAGTGATCGGCGTCACTCAAACGATTGAGCAAGTCAAACGATTGATCTCACTGCGAGCCGACACCCACCCGACGGCGAGCCGGCTCGGGAAGAAGGACCATGCGCACCACTCGTTCCCTGGTCACCTTGACGACACTGCTGACGATGCTGGCGACCCTGTTCGCCGCGTCCCCCGCGAATGCGGCCGACGGGACGCCCGCGGCGTCGCGGACCACCTCGGCCTGGCTCCGCGATGCCCTCCGGGTCGACACCGCCGACCTGCTCTCGCGCTCCGACCTCGTCCTTGCCACGGCACCGTGGCGTGCCGACCAGGCCGTGCCGCTCGCCAACGGCGAGCTCGGCGCCGGTGTCTGGGCGGCCAACGGCTGGACCGCCCAGCTGAACCGTGGAGATACCTTTCCGGAGCTGAAGTCGGCCGGCCAGCTGGTGCTGCCGGGTCTCTACGGCCTCTCCTCCGCCGAGGACTACCGCGGTCGCCTCTCGTTGCACGACGCGACGCTCACGCAACGCGGCAACGGCATGACGGTGCGCAGCTATGTGCGCGCCGACGCCGACCAGCTCGTCGTCGAGGTGGAAGGTGCCGACCCCGACAAGCAGCAGACCGCCGAGCTCGGCCTGTGGGAGGGCCGTACGCCGACGGTGTGGGCCCACGGTGACACGGCTGTCGTCGCGGAGACCTTCACCGACGAGTCGAACGCCCGCTCGACCGGGCAGCTGGCCGCGCTGACCGCCCAGGCACGCGATGTGCGGGCCGAGATCGTCGACGAGCTCGGCGTACGGCTGAAGTTCCGCCCGGGTGCAGACGGGAGGTTCCGCATCGTGCTCGGCGTCCCGTCCTGGGCCGGCGAGGACGTGGTCCGCTCGGCAGCGACCGCCACCCGGCTTCCGTCGCAGCCACAGCGGAACCACCTGGACGAGTGGCACCGCTACTGGAAGGGCGCGGCGCCCATGCGCCTGGACAGCCCCGACGGATCCGCCCGTTACTTCGAGGCGCTCCGGGCCATGCAGCTCTACGTCGCGAAGGCCTCCAGCGGCGGCGCGGTGCCGGCCAGCCACGGCGGGGTGACCAGCCTGTGGTCGTCGTACCGCGACGACATCCACTGGTCGTCGGACGCGTGGTGGCACTTCAACCTGCGGCAGCCGGTGTGGGCGAACCTGGGCGCCGACACCGCCGACCAGAACGCCCCCTACTTCGACCTCTACCTCGACAGGATCGAGGAGATGAAGGCTTGGACCCGGAAGAACTGGCCGGAGGCCGACGGGATCTGCGTCCCTGAGTTCCTGGTGTACGACGGCACCGCCGAAGCATGCGTGAGCTCGATGGAGCCCTCATGGCTCAACCGCATCCTCTCGACCGGGGCCGAGCTGGTCGAGAACGTACGTCTCCAGTCCGACTACACCGGCGACCGCGAGATCCTGCGCCGCGCCTATCCGCTGCTCGAGGGCGTCGCCGAGTTCTACCTCTCGGTTCTGGAGGAGGGCGACGACGGACGGCTGCACCTCCACCACGTCAACGCGCTGGAGACGCAGTGGGACACGACCGACCCGACGCCCGACGTGGCCGGCATGCGCACGATCTTCCCGTTCCTGGCCGAGGTCACCAAGGAGCACGGGAACCTGCGCCTCGCCGAGCAGATCGAGGCGGCGATCCCCCGGCTCCCGGAGCTGCCGACGACGGTCCGCGACGGCAAGGAGGTGATCGCCTGGTCCGCGACCGACGAGGAGGACCACAACACCCAGAACCCCGACCTCGAGGCGATCTGGCCGTGGCGGGCGGTCGGCGCAGAGGACCAGATCGCTCACGACACCTTCACGACGCGGGTCTTCGACCAGACCCGGGAGTGGGCCTCGGACGCCCAGCAGGCCGCCTGGCTGCACCGTGCCGACGACATGGTCGACCTGCTCGAGCAGGGCACGAGCGACTTCCAGGTCTTCGACAACGGCTTCGCCGCACACAGCAAGAACCACGACCCGCTGCGCGGCGGCGGCTTCTACGACACCTGGAACGCTGTCGTGGCCTCCACCGTCCAGGACGCCCTCGTGCAGGACGACCACGGGACCGTACGGATCGCGCCCTCGATCCCGGAGGACTGGAGCGTGACCGGCGCCGTCCAGATCCCGGGTGGACACCGGGTCGATGTCGAGGTCCGGGACGGCGGGCCCACGCTCGTCGGCATCGAGGCCGGGAGCCGGGACCGGCTCGCGGTGGCGAACCCGTGGCCCGGTCGGCGGGTCGAGGTGCGGGACGCTCGCGGCCGGCTCGTCGAGCACGGCTCGGGGGACGTCCTTCGGTTCGCCACCACCGACGGGGCGTCCTACCGCATCACGCCTGCCGGGGCGAGCTATCGCTTCGTCGCGCTCGGTGGCTCCGCGGCGCAGGCCCCGCTGGAGTTGGGCTCCAGGACGTACGGCGTCGCGACGAGCACGCCCCAGGTGGTCAGCGACACCGTGCGCGTGCTCGCCCCGAGCAAGCTGCGGGCCATGTTGCGCGCGCAGGAGGGTGCGCCGATCTACGCGGATCGCGCCTACGTCGTCAGCGACCTGCCTGACGAGCTCGCCGGGACGATCATGGTGAGGGGCGCCAACGACGACTCCAAGGTCGTCTCCGAGGAGTACCTCACCCTGGAGATCTCCGAACCCACCACGGTGTGGGTCGCGTTCGACGATCGCGGCGAGGGCGTGTGGTGGCCGCGGTGGCTCACCGACGGCGGTTGGACCCGTACGCCGTCGACGGTGGGCACCACCGACCGGCAGATGGTGCTCTTCCGCAAGGAGGTGCCGGCCGGCACGCTCACGCTCGGCGGCAACTCGGGAGTCTCCGGACAGGGCGGATCCAGCTACGTCACGTTCGTACGGGAGCCCTGAGCCCCCGCGGCCGGGCCGTTCGAGAACTCGTCTGGGTTCTCAAACGGCTCGGCGCGGTGGCGCCGTGGACTCCCGCACGATGAGTTCCGGGGCGGGGTCGGTGATCATCTCGTCGGCCATCTCACCGGTCTCGATGCGACGGACCACGCTGCGTACCGCCGCGCGTCCCATGTCGTAGAACTGCATCTTGACCGCGGTCAGCGGTGGCCAGGTGTTCTCCGCGGTCCAGGAGTCGTGCACGGTGGCCACGGACAGATCCTCGGGCACACGGATCCCGTCGGCTCGTGCGGCAGCGAGAAGACCGATGGCGGCGTTGACGTTGGCGACCACGATCCCGGTGGGCCTCGGTTCCCGCTCCATCAGCCGCCGCAGGGCGGTGCGGCCGTTGTCGGCGGTGTAGCCGACCCGGGTCTCGTAGCCCGGCCGGACCGGTAGCCCGGCCGCGACGAGGGCCTCCTTGTAGCCGACCCGCCGTCGCTTCGCCGTGAACGAGCGCGGAAGCCCGTTGGCGAAGGCGATCCGCTCGTGGCCGAGATCGATCAGGTGCTGGGTGGCGATCCGGGCACCGGTGCGGTCGTCGAGGGCGACCGAGCCGACATGTCCCGGGTAGGTGGAGTTGATCAGCACGATCGGAGCGCCCGAGGCCAAGAGCTCCCCCATCCCCGCCGGCGCGACACCGTCGCCGACCTGGATGACCATGCCGTCCACGCGCCCCTCACCGATCAGCCGGGCGATCATCTCGCCGCCAGGGCGTACGTCGTCGGCGCGGCCGAGCAGCAGCGTGTAGCCCTTCTCGGCGGCCTCGTCCTCGGCGCCGTGCATGAGCTCGGTGAACAGGGCGTTGGTCAGGTCGGGCACCACCAGGCCGACCACCTGGGTGCGCGCCGACTTGAGCGCGCGACCGGCGAAGTTGGGGCGGTACTGGAGGTCCTTGGCCGCTTCCACGATCCGCTGGCGGGTCGCCTCGCTCACCCGCGCCGACGGCGCGTCGCTGAGCACCCGCGAGACAGCGGAGATCGAGACACCGGCAAGGGCTGCGACATCGCCGAGGGTGGCCATGGGCCGCAGCCTAGCTCTGCCCGGCAGCGGCGGCTTGGGACCCGACTGCTCCGGCGTGGCAGGAGCCGGTCGGCCGTCATCGGCCATGCGGGTCACCCCCGAGCGGATCGGCTCCCTCGCGGAGGATGCCGTGCTCGCCGAGCCGGGGTGCGCCTCGACGATGGCGGAGGATCTCGCCGTCGACGCGGATGGGGCTCCGCGTGGTCGTCAGGGTCACAGGTGTGCCGCCCGGTTCCGGGGCCGAGCGCTCGACCTCCTGGGTCATCTCGAGCGCGGCGAACTCCGGCGATGCGAGCAGCTCCTCGAGGGTGCGCACCGGCGCGAGCCATCCGCTCGACCCGTTTTTGGCGTCAAGCGCGTCCAGCCAGGCGGCCGTGGTGTCGCGTCCCAGCGCGGCGGCGATCAGGTCGCTCACCTGGTTCGGGGGCTCATCCTCCTCGCCTCCTGTGGCCGCCAGCCGGGCGAGCTCGGCGTCGTCCAGCATGGTCGCGAGCTCGTCGAGCGGCGCCCCGGACAGCGCTACGTAGCCGTCCTTGCTGGCGAAGACCCCGGCGGCGGTCCAGGCAGACGTCGGACGAGGCGAGGCGGCCATGTCCTCGCCCTCGCGTCGAGTCAGCAGCGTCGCCTGCAGGTCCAGCATGCCCTCGAGCAGGCTGGTCTCCACGAGCCCGCCCCGCCCGGTTCTGGCCCTGCGTACGAGCAGTGCGGTCACGCCTTCGGCGAGGTGGCAGCTCATCAGATGGTCCGCCAGGGAGAGGCCGATCGTCATCGGCCGGTCCGCGCCGGCGAGCCACGTCGCCCCTGACACGGCCTGAGCCAGGAGGTCCTGGCCGGGTCGGCTCGCCCAGGGGCCGGTGTCGCCGTAGCCCGAGGCGCTCGCATAGACCAGCGCCGGGTTGAGCTCACGCACGCTCTCGTAGTCGAGGCCGATGCGTTCCATGACCCCAGGCCGAAAGTTCTCGATGAGGACGTCGGCGCGAGCGACGAGGTCCTTCACCCGATCCAGGTCGTCCGGGTCCTTGAGGTCGGCGACCACCGCCTCCTTGTTGCGGTTCATGGCATGGAACGAGAGCGTGTCCCCCGCCGCCGAGCGACCCGCGAATGCGAGCGTCCGGCCGATCTCGCCGGTGCGGGGGCGCTCGACCTTGATCACCCGCGCGCCCAGGTCCGCCAGTCTCAACGCTGCGACGGGACCCGCCAAGAACTGGCTGAAGTCCAGGACCACGGTCCCTGCGAGAGGCAGATCCTCCGGTTGCATCGCCACTCCCCCTCGCGCGATCAATCGTTTGCGCAAAGCCTACGTCTCAGCGGACGTGGAGAGCAAGCACCGCCGAGGCGTCAGGTACGTCGGGCGAGGCGTCACGTGCGTCGGGCGAGGCGTCCGGTAGGTCGGCCGACTTGGCACGGTGCTGCCGGCTCGGCCGACGCGGCTGACTTCTCGGCGAACGCGGCTGACCTCTCGGCCGGCGCGGCTGACGTCTCGGCCGACGCGACTGACCTCTCGGCCGAGGCGACGCGAGACCGGCGTCGAGACGTCACGTACGTCGGCCGAGACGTCACGTAGGACGGCCGACCTGGCACGGTGCTGCCGGCTCGGGCGACGCAGCTGACCTCTCGGCCGACGCGACTGACTCCTCCGCCGACGCGACTGACTCCTCGGCAGACGCGGCTGACCTCTCGGACGAGGCGGCGAAGGACCGGCGCCGAGACGTCACGTACGTCGGCCGAGACGTCACGTAGGACGGCCGAGGCGTCACGTAGGACGGCCGACCTGGCACGGCACCGCCGGCTCGGCCGACGCAACTGACTTCTCGGCCGACGCGACTGACCTCTCGGCCGACGCGGCTGACGCCTCGGCCGACGCGGCTGACGCGTCGGCTTTGCTCAGAGGTGCAGGGTGCCGTCGATGCGGCGCGGTGTGGCGGTGTGGCCGTCGCGCAGTTCCTCGGGAAGCAGATGCTCCGGCGCGTCCTGCCACACCATCGGGCGTAGGAACCGGCGCATGGCGGTGACGCCGACCGAGGTGTGCACGGTGTTGGTGGACGGCCACGGGCCGCCGTGGTGCTGCGCCCAGGAGACGCGTACGCCGGTGGGGAAGCCGTTGAAGACGAGGCGTCCGGCGAGCGGGGTGACCGCCGCGACGAGTCGTCGGGTGAGCGCGGACTCGTCGGGCTCGGAGTGGAGGGACGCGGTGAGGGATCCGGGCACCTGCTCCAGCGCCGCGACGAGGTCGGCCTCGTCGGCGTACCTCACCACGACGGCGGCAGGACCGAAGCACTCCTCGAGGATCTCCGGAAGTTCCGCCGTGCCGGTCACCAGAAGTCCCGCGGCGGCCCATGCGGGCTCGCTCTGCTCCTGCGCAGTCACGGCGGAGGTGACGGCGGACGTGACGCCGGGCGTCGACGCGAGGCGGCCGAGGATCTCGCGGTAGGAGCTCGCGATGCCGACATTGAGCAGCGGCTGCGCGACCGACTCGGCCAGGATCGCGGCCAGCTCCTCGACGAGCCGGTCGCCGGCCTCACCGGCCGGCACGAACACCAGTCCCGGCTTGGTGCACAGCTGCCCGCCCGACCCGGTGATCGAGGCGGCGAGGCCCTCGGCGATGGCCGCCCCGCGAGCCGCGGCGGCACCGCGGGTGACCACGAGCGGGTTGAGGCTGCCGAGCTCGCCGTAGAACGGGATCGGCTCGGGGCGGGCGTTGACCAGGTCGAGCAGCGCCCGTCCCCCTGCGGGCGAGCCCGTGAAGCCGACCGCCTTGACGAGCGGGTGCGCGACGAGGGAGGCACCGGCCTCGCGACCGTGGACCAGACCGATCGTCCCTGGCGGCAGCCCGAGGTCCTCGACCGCGGCTCGCAGTGCGTCGAAGGCGAGCTGGGAGGTCAGCGGGTGCGACTCGTGCGCCTTGACCACGACCGGACACCCGGCCGCGACCGCGGACGCCGTGTCGCCGCCCGGCACCGAGAAGGCGAGCGGGAAGTTGCTGGCCCCGAACACGGCGACCGCGCCGAGCGGCACGAGCATGCGGCGTACGTCGGGGGCAGGGCCCAGCGGCGTCTGACCTGCGTGGTCGATCGCGGCCTCGAGGAAGCTGCCCTCACGGACGGCCTCGGCGAAGAGGCGCAGCTGGAAGGTGGTGCGGCCGGCCTCGCCCTCCAGGCGGGGCCGGGCCAGCCCGGTCTCCGACATCGCGGTCTCGACGAGCGCGGGGCCGTGGCCCTGGAGCCGGTCGGCCATCGCTTCGAGCAGGCGGGCGCGGCCCTCACGACCCAGCGCTGCCAGGGCCGGCACGGCGGCCTGCGCCTCCGTGACGACCTGGTCGACCTCCTCGGTGGTGGTGGCTCGCAGCTCGGTCGGGATCTCCTCGCCGGTGGCGGGGTTGTAGGAGGACAGGACGGTCACAGCAGGTTCCTTCCGGCGAGGTTGCGCATCAGGTCGGCGACGCCGAAGTCCCACGGTGCGCACTCCTCGCTCGCCCGGACGAGGTTGACGAGCGTGCCGAGCTCGGGTGCGGAGATCCGGACGACGTCGCCCGCGTGGTGGGTGAACCCCATGCCGGCCTCGTCCCGGTCGTCGGAGGGCGCGAACATGGTGCCGAGGAGCAGTACGGCCCCGTCGGGGTACTGGTGGTGCGGCCCGATCAGCTGGCCGACCAGATCCGCAGGATCGCGGCTGATCGCGCGCATCGACGAGGTCCCCAGCATCTCGAAGCCGTCCTCGCCGCGTACCTCGAGCGAGACGGTCATCGCGCGCACGTGGTCGAGGGTGAAGCCATCATCGAAGAGACGTACGAACGGGCCGATGGCACAGGCGGCGTTGTTGTCCTTGGCCTTGGGCAGCAGGAGTGCCGAGCGGCCCTCGACGTCGCGCAGGTTGACGTCGTTGCCCAGAGCGGCGCCGACGATCCGGCCGTCGGAGGCGACGACCAGCGCCACCTCCGGCTCGGGGTTGTTCCAGCGCGACGCGGCCAGCACCCCGACCTCGGTGGCGGTGCCGACCGCGGACAGCGGCTGGGCCTTGGTGAAGATCTCCGCGTCGGGCCCGATGCCGACCTCGAGGTACTGGCTCCACATGCCACGCTCACGCAGCACCGCCTTGAGCCGCAGCGCCTCCGGCGAGCCGGGGACCAGCTCGTCGAGCCCGCCGCCGATCGCCGCGGTGATCTCGGCACGCACGGTGGCCGCGGCGTCGGCCTCGCCACGGGCGCGTTCCTCGATGAGCCGCTCCAGCATCGAGACCACGAAGGTCACCCCGGCGGCCTTGACCGCCTGCAGGTCGACCGGCGCGAGCAGCCAGGGGCGGGTGGCGTCGCGGCTCTCCGGCGGTGTGTTGGCGAGCAGATCGGCCACCGTGGCCAGCGGCTCGCCGGGCACGTCGGCCACCGCGGCGGCGGGGTCGGTCTGCTCGCAGAGGTCGCGCACCGTCGGGAAGCTCCCGCTCACGTCGTACGTAGCGCCGTCCCGCACGACGACGACACTCGGGCCTCCGGCCTTCGGGTCCCAGACGCGCCCCACGAGCGTCGGGACGGCGCCATCGGTGGGTCCTTCGGCGGGCAGGGCGGCAGGCAGGGTGGCGGCCAGGTCGGGCCCCCAGTCGGTGGTGGCGGTCATCGGTGGTCCTCCGGTCAGGCTCGTACGAATCGGGGTGCGCGCTTCTCGGCGAACGCGGCGCGGCCCTCGGCGGCGTCGGCGGTCGCGAAGCAGACGGTCTGGATGTCGCGCTCGTAGGCGACCGCCTGCTCCAGCGGCATGTTGGCGGCGGCGGCGAGGTTGGCCTTGGCGGTCTCTACCGCGATGGGGGCACGGCTCGCGATGGTCTCGGCGAGCTCGAGCGCCCGCGGCAGCAGCGCCTCGGGCGAGAGCAGCTCGCTGACCAGACCCCACGCGAGGGCCTGCCGCGCGTCGATCGGGTCGCCGGTCATCAGCATGATCGCGGCGTTGCTGGGACCGATCGAGCGGTCGAGCAGGGCGGACATGCCACCGCCGCCGATCCAGCCGAGCTTCACCTCCGCGGCGGCGAGCTTCGTGGTGGTCGACGCCAGCCGGATGTCGCAGATCAGCGCGGTCTCCAGACCGCCGCCGAGGGCGTAGCCGTTGATCGCGGCGATGACCGGCTTGCGCAGCACCTTGAGCGAGTCGCAGTAGTCCTCCCGGTTGCGGAAGGCCCACGGGGTGGCGTACTTGTCGAGCTCGGCGATGTCCGAGCCGGCGCAGAACGCGCGGTCCCCGGCGCCGGTGAGCACCACGACCCGCACCTCGTCGGCCTCGTTGCACCAGCGCGCCAGCGTGACGAGCGCGTCGGACATCTCCTGGGTGACGGCGTTGAGCTTGGCGGGCCGGTTGAGGGTGATGACGCCGATGTGGCCGCGCTGCTCGAACAGCACCTCCGGGCAGGTCGACTCAGGTGCGGTCATCGGGCAGCTCCTTCCGGATTCGTACGGCCGAGGGCGGCCAGGTGGCGGTCGTCGATCCGACCGAGGGCGGCCGCGATGCTGATCGAGCCGGCCACCGCCTCGCGCACGACCTCGGCGGCCTCGGTCTGGAACCTCACGTAGCCCGGGTGACGTGGCCGGACCCACGCCTGCTCGACCGTGTCGAGAGTGCCGAGGTAGAAGTCGCCCACCGGCTCGTTCACCGTCGACGAGGTCCACGCGGCGCGTGCCGACGGCTGGCCGGCGTGTGCCGGGATGAAGTCCTGCTGCACCGGCCCGGACATCAGGTCGCGTACGTGGTCGAGCAGCTCAGGCGTGGCCCGGCACCGTGCCGTGAGGGACAGGCCGGTCCCGCCGAGGGTGGAGCCGGGCCGCGACCCGGGTGCCAGCGTGGGCGCGTCGGTGAAGCGCACCGGACGGTCCAGCGTGATGTCGGCGTAGGTGACGTAGCCGTAGACGAGCGGCACGTGGGCGATCGTGTCGCCCTCGGTCATCTCGGCGAGCAGTCCGATCGGGTCGAGGTCCAGGGTGTGGCGCGGCGCCCGCGAAGCCAGGTCGGCCATCAGCTCGAGGGCCTGGCGTCCGACGTCGCCGGAGACGAAGCGGTCCTCGCCTCCGGGCTCCTCCCCCAGCGCGACGCAGACCGAGGAGAACGTCAGCAGTGCGTGCGGGCCGGCGACCGACAGCGCGACCGGCGCCTGCCGGGACAGCGCAGCGACGTCCGTCCACTGCCTCGGCGCCCTGTGCACCAGGTCGGCGCGGGTGGCAGCGACCTGCGTCGCGGCGTCGAGAGGCACCGCCCAAAGCCGTCCGCCCATGACGTACGAAGCCAGGCTGGGGCCGACGGCGGCATCCGCCCACGCCTCGACCTGTTCACGGCCCACGAGGTCGTCGAACGGCTGCAGGCAGCCCTGTGCGAGGGCGTCGCCAAGGTGCGGGTGGTCGAGGACGACGAGGTCGTAGCGGGCCGCGATCTCCTCGATCGGGGTGGACTCGAAGCCGCTGAGCGGGTGGACGTCCCAGGTCAGGTCCAGGTCGCTCGCCTCGGCCGCCGCGACCAGAGCGTCCCGGCCACGTGGGTGGTCCCAGGTCAGGCCTCGGAAGGTCGGCTGACTCATGCGGCGGGCTGGTCGGGGCTGGTCTCGGCGACCACGCCGTCGGCGGTCAGTGCCGCGATCTCCTCGTCGGTGAAGCCGGCCTCGGCGAGCAGCTCGCCGGTGTGCTCCCCGACCAGGGGAGCGCCCCGCTCGATCGCGGCCGGCGTGCGGGAGAAGGCGTACGGGAATCCGGGGGTCGTGACCCGGCCCTCGGTGGGGTGGTCGTACTCGACGAAGGTCCCGTTGTGCTTGATCTGCGGGTCCTCGACCAGGGCCGCGTAGTCCTGGACCGGGCCGCACCAGATGCCGGCGGCACCGAGGGCGGCGAGCCACTCGTCCGTCGTACGCAGCACCAGCCTGTCCGCGGTGCGGCGGTGGACCTCGTCCCGGTGGGTCCAGCCGTGCACCTCCGAGCTCATCTCGGCGAACGCGGGCTCGTCGATGACCTGGCCCAGCGTCGGCAGGTCGGGCATGGCGAGGGCGAGGAAGCCGTCTGCGGTCTTGAACGTGCCGTAGGGCGCCCGGATGTAGACGTGTGCATGCGGCTCCGCGCTGCGCTGCTGGGGCACCTTGCCGGCCACGAACACCGACAGCTCCTGCATCTGCAGCGTGGTGATCGCGTCCAGCATGTTCACCTTCACCAGCTGTCCCTCACCCGTACGCTCGCGGTGGAGCAGCGCCGCCAGGACCGCCTCGAACGCGGTGGACGCGGTGACCGCGTCGACGAGGTACTGCCCCGCCGGCTGCGGCGGCTCTCCGTGACGACCGGTCGAGAGCATCGCGCCGCTGCGAGCCTGCAGCAGCAGGTCCTGCCCGGGCTGGTCGACGTCGGGGCCGTCCTCGCCGTAGCCGGACATCGAGACGTAGACCAGGCGCGGGTTGATCGCCGAGAGGGTCGCGTAGTCGACGCCGAGGCGCTCGGCCACTCCCGGACGATAGTTCTGTAGAAAAACATCTGCGTTCTCAACCATCCGCAACAGAACGTTCTTGCCGGCAACGTTCTTGAGATCCACGGCCAGCGAGCGCTTGTTGCGGTTGAGCGAGAGGAACGAGACGTTGATCCGGTTGCCCTGCGCGCCACCGGCCGCGGCGTGGCGCTGCCACTCGCCGGTGACCGGCTCGACCTTGACGACGTCGGCGCCGAGGTCGCCCAGCCGCTGCGCGGCGAACGGGCCGGCCATGGCGATCGAGCAGTCGAGGACGCGGTAGCCCTCGAGGATGCGGGGTGTGGAGGTCATCGGTTCTTCCTTGCGTCGGTGGGTGGCGGATCAGTCGGGCTGGTCGCCGAGCGCGCGGATCGCGGCCCGGGACGCCCGGACGGCATCCGCGCCGTCGAGCACGCGGATCGTGGTGGAGTAGCTGCGCGAGTCACCGTGGTCGAGCCAGGTCATCGACCCGTCCTCGCGGGCAGCGGCGTCGCCGGCGACCGCATGCGTCGACGGCTCCAGCCCGATGGCGTACTGGCCGCTGCGGAGGTTCTGCCACTCGAAGAAGTGCGGCATCGTGGCGGAGTCCCAGGAGACCTCGACCCCGAGGGTCTCGTCGCCGCGGACCAGCGCGACCCGGTGGCGCCCCTCGCCCTCGGCGACCAGCGTGTGCTCGTGGACCTGCTCGACGAACCGCGGCTGCGGCTCGGGGAGGGTGCGGTAGGAGACGCCCTGCTCGGCGACCGAGTCGGAGCACCACGGCGTCTCGCTGATCGCCGCGACGAGCTCGCTGCCCGCATCGACCAGTGGCCAACCGAAGTTGAGGTGGTAGAGGAACATGTGCGGCGTCGGGTCGAAGCCGAGGTTGTCGACGACGTCGTGGAGACGGATGTCGAGCCCGTCGAAGTCGACCTCGATCGTGCGGGTCAGGCGCAGGTGCTCCCCGAAGGACGTCGCCTGGACCACCTCTCCCCGCACCCGCAGCACACACCGGTCGCCGTCCCACACCTCACCGGCCTCGAGCAGCCGCCCGGGGATCGCGGTGAGTCGGCCGTGCAGGCCGTGGTCGACCGTCTGCTTGGGCGGATAGTTGTACGCCGTCGCGTCGACGTCGCCGCCGAAGAGGGTGTGGTCCAGGCCGCCGGAGACCAGCAGCCCGTCGAGGGCGCGCAGCCAGGACAGACCGCCCTCGTCGTGGTGCTCGTGCAGGCCCGGATGGCGGAAGCCGTTGCCGCTTCGCCACCCGAAGGGGACGCCCCGCAGCCGGGCCGCACCGAGGTCGAGCGCGCGATCGACCAGCACCTCGAGCTCGAGCCCGGCCGAGGTGCGCAGCTGCACCGCGCGTACGCCGCGCTCGGAGCCGTTGTCGAGGACGACCTGCCGCACTCCGGCGACCGACTCGGTGTCGCCGGTGCGCTCGCGCAGCGCGCGCGGGGTGAGTCGGTGTCCGAAGATGTCCAGCTCGGTGCTGAGATCGCTCATTGCATGTTCCATCCGCCGTCGACGTTCAGGGTCTGCCCGGTCATGAAGGACGCATCCGGCCCGACCAGGAAGGCGACGACAGCCGCCAGCTCGTCGGGGCGACCACGCCGCTTGAAGGCCTGGTGGTCCAGCACGTGGGCCGTATAGGCCTCGGGATCCTCGTGGATCTCCTCGGCCTTGGTCGGGAAGGCACCCGGGGCGACCGCGTTCACCCGGATGCCGTGCGGACCGAGCTCGCGCGCGAGCGCACGGGTCAGGGCCACCGCCGCCCCCTTGGTCGAGACATAGCTGGCGAGCTTGTCCCAGCCGCCGGTGAAGGTGATCGAGCCGACGTTGACGATCGAGCCGCTCCCCCGCGGCGCCATCAGCCGGGCCGCCGCCTGGGCGGCCACGAAGTAGGCCCGCTGGTTGACCGCCACCACGTCGTCGTACTCGGTGACCGCGATGTCGAGGAACGGCGTCGCCGGATAGATCGCGGCGTTGTTGAGCAGCACCTCGAGCGGCCCCAGCTCGCGCTCGGCCCGCTCCAGGGCAGCGACGACGGCGGAAGCGTCGCGGACGTCCGTCGGCACGGTGACCTGCCGGGCTCCGGTCGCCTCGACCTCGGCGGCCGTGGTGGTCAGCCCGTCCCCGGCCAGGTCGAGCAGGGCGAGCGAGAAGCCCTCCTGCCCGAGGCGCACGGCGCTGGCGCGGCCGAGCGAGCCACCCGCTCCGGTCACCACGGCACAACCGCGGGTCTGCATGGTCCGGGACGTCATCTGACTGGTCCTTTCGTGGGTGGAGCGGATCAACGTGGGGAGGTGCCCGGGGAGCGCGGGTGGAGGGACGGCTTGCGCACGAGCCGGCGACCGGCTCGCTCCGGGCGTACGTGGGGGCCGCCGTGGCGACCCCAGTCGGCGGCCTCATTCATGCGCTCGATCGCGGCCTCGTCGACGACGAGGCCGAGACCAGGGAGGTCGCCGAGCACCAGGTGCCCGTCCTCGATCTCCTGGTCGGAGGTGATGCCGAAGGGCAGGTGCAGGTCCTGCACCTCCAGCGAGAGGTGGTTGGGAACGACCGTGGCTGCGTGGGCGACCGGGTTGGCGTTGTAGCCCACCGGGCTCATCGGCAGGTCGAAGGCCAGCGCGAGCGCGGCCACGCGCAGGAAGTGGGTGATCCCCCAGACGCTGCCGGTCTGCACGACGTCGACCGCGTTGGCCTGCAGCAGCGGCCGGAACTGCTCGAGCCCGGTGAGGTTCTCCCCGGTCGCGACGGCCGCACGCACCGACTGGGACACCCGAGTCAGGCCGTCGACGTCCCACCGGCGCACCGGCTCCTCGACCCAGGCGAGGTCGACCGACTCCTCGAGGCGGCCGATGTGGCGTACCGCCTCCTTGCGTGACCAGGACTCGTTGGCGTCGAGCATCAGCGCGGGCGCGGCACCCGTCCGGTCGTGGAAGACGTCGCTCACGAGGTGGAGGCGCCGCAGGTCGGCCTCGACGTCCAGGCCGCCCTTGATCTTGACGGCGGTGAAGCCACGGTCGGCGAACCGGGTCTGGAGCTCGGCCAGCTCGTCGTCGGTCAGCGGCCCGTCCAGACCGGAAGCGTACGCCGGCACGACCCGGTCGCGCCCGCCGAGCAGACGCCACAACGGCTGGCCGGCGGCCTTGGCCTTGAGGTCCCACAGCGCCATGTCGAGTGCGCCGATCGCCCCGAAGACCGCGCCTGCGTGCCCGGACTTGAAGACCCACGACAGCATCCGGTCGTAGAGCGCTTGCACGGCGCGTGGGTCCTCACCCTCCAGCGCCGGGAAGACGACGTCGAGCCCCTGATGGTGGCCCAGGCCGATGCCTTCCAGCCCCGAGTCGGTGGTGAGCACGACGATCGGGACCGCCGTCTTGCCCGACCCGACGGCGCCGTTGACGTCGCCGATGGGACGTCCCCAGTCGTGCACCGTGGTCAGCGTGCGATAGCCCGTGATGCGCATGGTTTCGTCGGCCCCTTAGCCCTCGGCCGCGGCGGTGACGCCGTCGATGGTCTGCTTCTGGAGGTCGCCACCACCTTCGTGGTGACCACCTGCCGAAATCATCAGACATCATTTGTCTGTTGTCAACCGTCGGTTGTCTGCCGCCGAGCCATGGCGCGCCTCAGAGGACGATCTCGGGCCTCACGCGTTTGGGCGTCCAGACCCGTTGCCGGCGGGCACCGTGGCTGGTCAGCAGCAGCGCCCCGACGAGGAAGGCGGCCAGGACGAGGGCGTCTGCGACGACGCGCCCCGAGAGTCCGCCGTACATCAGCTGGCGCAGCCCGTCGACGGCGTAGCTCATCGGCAGCACGTGGTGGAGCGGGTGCAGCGGCCCGGGGATCGTCTGCCAGGGGAAGGTGCCGCCGGCGGTGACGAGCTGGACGACCATCAGGACCAGGCCGAGGAACTGACCCGGCGCCCCGAGGAGCGCGTTGAGCATGTGCACGATCGCGATGAACGTCGCCGAGGTGAGCAGCAGGAACCCGAAGGTGCCGAGCCAGTTCACCGGGGTGATGTCGACGGCGAAGCCGACGACCACGATCACCACGGCCATCTGGGCGGCACCGATGAGCGCCGGGGTGATCCAGCCACCCAGGGCGATCCGCAGCGGCGCCTGGTTCGCGGCCAGCGCGCGGGTCGAGATCGGCCGGACGAGCAGGAACAGGACGTACCCGCCGATCCACGCGCCCAGGGCGAGGAAAAATGGCGCCAGCCCGGCGCCGTAGGAGGACGCCTTCGCCTCGGAGACCGAGTCGATGGCGACCGGGTCGGCGATCGTCGAGGCGATCTGGTCGCGCAGCTCCTCGTCGGTGGCCGGCGCCTGCGCGACGCCGTCCTGCAGCCCCTTCTTCAGGTCACCGGCGCCGGTGGCGAGCGTGCCGGCGCCGTCGCGCAGCTTGGTCGCTCCGGTGCTGAGCTCGCCGGCGCCGTCGGCGGCCGAGGAGATCCCGGTGACGAGATCGGGCATCGCGTCCGCGAGCTGCTCGTTGCCGTCGGCGACCTGGTCAGCGCCGGTCGCGAGCTGGTCGAGCTGGCCGGAGACGTCGCCGACGCGCTGGTCGACGCGGTCGAGCGGGGCGGAGCCGCGGTCGTAGATGGCGAGGATGTCGGCTCGCTGCTGCTGGTCGAGCCCCTCGGCCTCGAGCCGAGCGTCGAGATCCGTCCGAGCGGCGTCGTAGGCGGCGACGGCATCGTCGACGGCGGTCGCTGCCCGCTGCCCGGTGGCGGCTATCTGGTCGTTCCCGTCGGCGACCTTGCGTGCGCCGGTGGCGAGCTCGCGCGTCTGGGCGGGCAGGTCGGCGACCTTGCTCTCGATGGTGTTCAGGCCGCTCTCGAGGTCGCCGGCCCCGGTGGCCAGCTTCCCGGCGCCGTCGCGCAGCGTGCCCGCACCCTTCTCCAGCTTCGCGGCACCGTCGGCGGCCTTCACCAGACCCGAGCGGAGGTCGGAGATGCCGAGCAGGAAGTTGGCCGCGGCCTGCTCGGAGACCTCGCTGGCGATGGCGTCACGGACCTTGTCGGTGACGTTGGTCGCGATCGTGGTCGACAGGTAGGAGTTGGCATCGTTGGTGATGACCTGGATCTGCGCCTGCTTCGGGTCGAGACGTTCCGCGCCGGTCAGCGTCCGGGAGAAGCCCTCGGGGATCCGCAGGGCGAAGTAGTAGTCGCCCTGCCGGATGTCCTCCTCGGCCGTGGCCGCGGAGACCTCCGACCAGTCGAAGTCGCCCGACTTCAGGAGCTTGTCGGCGACATCGCGCCCGGCGTCGATCTTCGTGCCGTCGGTCGTGGTGGCCCCGGTGTCCTCCACGATGAGAGCCGCCGGGAGCTCATCGAAGTGGGCGTACGGATCGTGGTTGGCGTAGAGGTAGAGCCCGGCGTAGAGCGTGGGGACGAGGACGAGCGCCACGATGACGAGCTTCGCCAGCCGTCCGGCCGTGATCCGGCGCAGCTCGGTCAGGGCGATACGCAGCGAGTTCATGCTTCCTCCGTCGGACCGATGGTGAACGTACGCACGCCGGCGGGGATCGAGACCGCGGCGCTCGCGGTGACCAGGACACCGGGCCGAGTCTCCGAACCGGCGAGGTCGTCGGCGATCTCCAGCCACCGTGCGACCGGCAGGCCGAGCCGCTCGGGATAGGTGAGGACGAGGAAGCGGGTGCCCGGCCGCAGCAGCGCCATCCGCGCGAGGATCTCGAGTCGGGGTCCCGGCGGGACCGCCTCCGTGGTGACGCCGGTCCCGAGGTCGTACTCCCCCAGCCAGCCGTCGATGGCCGCAGCACTCGGCTTGCGCTTCGCCATGGCGAGCTCCTCGCCGAGGATCGTGCGGAACGGCACCATCTCGTCGGGTTCGGAGACCCCTGGCACATCGACGAGCGCCACGGCCGCCTGCAGAGCCCGAGGCGACGCGTCACCGTCCATCTCCACCCTGCCCGCATCCAGCCGGAGCCGCCCGGCGAGGGCGAGCGCCAACGACGTGTGCCCACCGCCCGGCGGCCCCATCGCCACCGCGACCTCTCCCCCGCGCAGAGTCAACGACGTAGTGGGCAGCAGATTCCGGGTCCCCTGCTGAACACGCACGCCGAGGGCTCGCAGCCTCGTCGTCTCCTCCTCGACCACGTCCTCACTCATGGCCGAAACCCTGTCACCAAATGTCGGCAAAGACGATCAGGCACAACGATCCCGGCGCAGCCGCACCGAGGACGTCGTACCGTGACTTCAGTCGTACGCCTGACGTGAACGGAGGCTCCCACGATGCCCGATACCGACGTGGTCGTGGTGGGAGCCGGCCTGGCCGGCCTGAGCGCGGCCCGCAGGCTCACTTCGGCCGGCAGGTCCGTCGTGGTGCTGGAGGCACGGGACCGGGTCGGCGGTCGCACCGAGGGTGGAGTCCTCGAGGGGCACCCGATCGAGCTCGGCGGCACCTGGATCGGCGAGGGTCACACCGAGATGTACCGGCTCGTCGACGAGCTGGGCCTGGAGACGTTCCCGACCTGGAACGACGCCGGCGAGCTGCTCGTCGACCTCGGCGGCAAACAGTCCCGGCTCGGCCCGCAGAAGGGCGCGACGCCCAAGTTCAACCCGATCGCCCTGGCCGACCTCGCCCAGGGCCTGGCCCGCTACGAAAGGCTCGCACGCGGCGTCGACGTCGAGCGGCCGTGGGCCCACCCCAAGGCCTCGCTGCTGGACGGCCAGACCTTCGAGTCGTGGATCCGTCGCAACCTGAGGACGCCCACCGGCCGTTCCTACTTCCGCGTGCTGACCGAGGCTCTCTACTCGGCCGACGCCGCCGACCTCTCCCTGCTCCACACGCTCTTCTACACGATCAGCAACGGCGATCTCGATACGCTCGCCTCCACCGACAGCGGCGCCCAGAAGGATCGCGTCGTCGGTGGATCGGTGCTGGTCTCCCAGCACCTCGCCGTCGGCCAGGACGTGCGGTTCAGCTCGCCTGTGGCCCGCATCGCCCAGAGCGGCGAGAGCGTCAGTGCCATCACCCGCGACGGCGAGACCCACACGGCGCGACATGCCCTCCTCACCCTGCCTCCGACCCTCGCCGGGCGGCTCGACTACGACCCGATCCTTCCCGCCGGCCGCGACCAGCTCACGCAGCGCGTGCCGGCCGGAACGGTCGTGAAGTGCTTCGCGGCGTACCCGAAGCCGTTCTGGCGCGAGCGGGGACTCAACGGCCAGGCGATATCCGACCGCGGCCCGGTCAAGGTCACCTTCGACGTCTCCCCGCCCGGCGCGGAGGTCGGCATCCTGATCGGCTTCGTCGAGGCCGGCGAAGCCCGCAGCTGGCAACGTCTTCCCGACAGCGAGCGTCGCCGCGGCGTCATCGCCTCCTTCGTGCGCTACTTCGGGGGCGAGGCAGCCACCCCGATGTCGTACGTCGAGAAGGACTGGAGCGCCGAGGAGTTCACCCGGGGCTGCTACGGCGCCGGCTTCGGCCCCGGCGTCTGGACGAACTTCGGACCGCTGCTGCGCGAGCCCGTCGGTCGGATCCACTGGGCCGGAGCGGAGTACGCCACAGCATGGAGCGGCTACATGGAGGGAGCAGTCCGCTCGGGCCAACGCAGCGCCGAGGAGATCCTCGCGGCACTGGCATGACCTCAAGCCTGCTCAGGTCGAGATCTCCGATGTCGGTGGCACGAAGAGACTCGTCTTCGACATCATCAGCGGTAGTCCCGATGTCCTGGCCGAGATCATGGAGGCGCTCGCGTGAAGATCCACCACCTCAACTGCGGCACGATGCACCCGGTAGCCACGCCCGGCAGCCTGGTCTGCCACGTACTCCTCGTCGAGACGGAGAACGGTCTCGTGCTCGTCGACAGCGGATTCGGTACGCAGGACGCAGCCGACCCGAAGGGCCGGTTCGGCGGCGCTCGCTTCCTGGTGCGCCCGAGTTTCGACGTCTCCGAGTCGGCCGTCGAGCAGGTCGCGCGGCTGGGCTTCGACCCTCAGGACGTACGCCACGTCGTGCTCACCCACTTCGACGCCGACCACACCGGCGGGCTCGCCGACTTCCCCTGGGCGCAGGTACACCTGACCGCAGCCGAGAACTTCGCCGCCCTGCACCCCCAGGGCGCCGTCGAGAGAGGCCGCTACCTGCCCAGCCAGCGGGCCCACGGCCCGGTGCTCGTCGAGCACACACCTGAGGAGGGCGAGTCCTGGAGAGGGTTCGCGGGGGCCAAGGAGCTCACCGAGATCTCTGCCGGCCTGGTGCTGATCAATCTGCCGGGCCACACCCGCGGCCATGCCGCCGTCGCCGTCGACGCCGGTGACCACTGGGTCCTGCACGCCGGCGACGCCTTCTATCACCACGGCCAGATCGACGGCTCCGGCCACGCGCCGCGCACCCTGACCCTGATGGAACGCCTCATCGCGCACGACCGGAAGAAGGTCCAGGCCAACCACGAGCGCCTCGCCGAGCTCTGGGCCGCCCCCTCCCCCGACCTCGTCCTCGTCAACGCCCACGACCCGAGCCTGCTCCGCTAGCCTCACGTCGCCGTCGTCTCATGAAGAGGAACACGATGTCCGAGCGCGAGTTGACTCACCCCGTCACGCTGACACTGCCGAACGGTCACCTCAATCCGGACGCGGTCGGGTGGGCACGTCAGCCGCTTGTCGACACCACCGGCATCGGTCGCGGCCGGGGCCGCAACAAGCGCTGGGAATACTGGAATGTCACCACGCCGACCCACATCGTCGGGCTTACCGTCTCCTCGATCGACTACGCCGCCGTCCATGAGGTCTGGGTCCTCGACCGTGTGACCGAGCAGACCTGGGGCGCAGCGGCGACGGTGATCCCGCCACGGCATGTCGAGCTACCGGCCACCGTCGAGAGCGGCCGAGCGTTCGCCCGCGCCAAGGAACTGGAGATCGAGGTGACCCCCGACACCGACGGCACACGCCTGCAAGCCCGGATCCCCGGAGTCTCGATCGACGTTGTCGCGCATCTGCCCGCGCTGCACGAACGACTGGCTGTCGTGGTGCCGTGGAGTTCGACCCGTTTTCAGTACACAGTCAAGGATGTCGCCCGGCCGGCGACAGGATCACTCACCATCGACGGCATCGCCCACCAGCTCCCCGCGGATGACTCCTGGGCAGTCCTCGACCACGGCCGGGGCCGATGGCCCTACAGCATCAGTTGGAACTGGGGCGCTGGCTCGGGTCGCAGTGGCGGTCGGGTGATCGGCCTCCAGGTCGGCGGTCTCTGGACCGAGGGCACCGGGTCGACCGAGAACTCCCTGTACGTCGACGGGAGGCTGCACAAGATCCACGAGGAGCTCACCTGGGACTACGACCTGGCTGAATGGCGCCGGCCCTGGCGCGTCCATGGAGGCGGCCTCGAGGCGACGTTCGAACCGTTCTACGACAAGGTCACCCGCACCAACTTCGGCGTCCTGGCCGGGCGCACCGACCAGTGCTTCGGGCACTGGTCAGGCACCTACGCGATCCCGGACGGCGACAAGATCGCCTTCGACCAGATCCTCGGCTGGGCCGAAGAGGTACACAACCGCTGGTGAAACCTGTAGTAGATCCCCGCCTAGCCACTTCTGAGCGCACCGACGCACAACGACACCGCAGTTCAGACCCGGAAATCGAAGAAGCCCGGACCTTTCGGTCCGGGCTTCTTCTTTGGAGTAGCGGGGACAGGATTTGAACCTGTGACCTCTGGGTTATGAGCCCAGCGAGCTACCGAGCTGCTCCACCCCGCGTCGCAAGAAGAACATTACACGCGAGGGGAAACGAACCCCTAATCGGAGATGTCCCTCATCCCCCCGAGATGAGGTCGGCGGCCTGGTCGACCTTGTCCTGAGCCTCGGCGATGAGGCGCTCGCGCTCGGCGTAGTCGCCGGCCTTGCCGGCCTCGTCGGCCTGGGCGAACAAGGAACGCGCGTCCTCGAGGAGCTGGCCCACCTCGGCCGGCGAGTCACCGGAGGGTGGGGTGGTCTCGGCCGGTTCCTCGTCGGGATCGGAGGCCGTCGGGGGCGTCGGGGCGGCGCCGGTCAGCGCGACCTCGAGGGCGTCGTTCAGCGTCGAGCCGTAGCCGACCCGTCCGTCGTAGGAGACCAGCACGAAGGCCAGCTGGGCATAGCCGGAGGTCGAGGCGGTCGCTCGGCGGGCGTAGATCGGCTCGACGTACAGGATGCCGTTCTTCGCCGTCGGATATGTGACCACCTGGCCCCACACCGGCGCCGATCCGGAGCGGTTGAAGGAGGCCACCTCGTCGGCGATCGCCTTGTCCGTACGGAACTCGTTGGAGACCATGCCCGGACCCTGGGTGTCGTCGGGGAATCCCGTGGTGATCCGGATCTTCCCGTAGTTCTCCGAGGTGGCGTCCGAGTCGACCGACATCATCGCCGCCAGGTTGGGACGGTTGTAGGGCACGAACGCGGACGTCAGCGACCAGCGCGCCGTGCCGGAGCCGTCATCGAGGAACATCCGGTAGGGAGTCTGCTGGTGGTTGTCGTCGTTGGGGTCCTCGGGCACGGCCCAGCGCTCGTTGCCGGAGAAGAAGACGTCCGGGTCGGAGACGTGGTAGCGCGCCAGCTGGTAGCGCTGCACCTTGTAGAGGTCCTCGGGGTAGCGAAGGTGCTCCAGCAGCTCCTTCGGGATCGACGACTTCGGCATCACGGTGCCGGGGAAGGCCGCCTCCCACGTCTGCAGGATGGGGTCGGCCTCGTCCCACTCGTAGAGCGTGACCGTGCCGTCGTACGCATCCACGGTCGCCTTCACCGCGTTGCGCATGTAGTTGATCTCGTCGGTCGGCAGCGTCTGCACCCCGGCCGAGGTCTGGGTGGCGTCGTCGGTCATCGAGGCGAACGAGTCACGCGCGGCCTGCGGGTAGCGGTCGGTGGTCGTGTAGCCGTCGACCACCCACTGGATCCGGCCGCCCACGATCACCGGGTAGACGTCGTCGTCCAGGGTCAGCCACGGCGCCACCTTCTGCACCCGCTCCTTCGGAGAGCGGTCGTAGAGGATCTCGGAGTCCTCGGTGACCCGTGAGGAGAGCAGGAAGTTCGTGGAGCCGAACTGGATGGCGTACATCAGCTGGCGGAAGTTGGACCCGATCGGGATGCCGCCGGCACCTTCGTACGTCGTCCGGGTCTCGCCGTCCTCGGAGTTGTAGTCGAGCTCGACCGCGGCGCCCTTGTCGGCCTTGCCGACGATCGAGTACTCCGGCGAGTCCTCGCCGAAGTAGACCTTGTCCTGGAACTTGCCCTGCCCGGAGGTCAGGTCGTGCTGGCCGGTGCGGTCGCCCTCGGCCCACTGCATCTGGTTCGACTCGGTCTTGTCGTCGGCTCCGCGCATGTTGGCGTAGGAGGCGATCACGCCGTTGGAGTGGGTGTAGACCGTGTGCAGGTTGGTCCAGGTGCGGTCGGAGTCGGAGATGCCGGCCTGGTTGAGCTCGCGTACGCCGAGCACGACCGCGCGCTCCTTGCCGCCGACCTCGTAGGTGGAGATGTCCAGCGGCTCGTGCACCGAGTAGTAGGAGCGACCCTGCTGGACCTGCTCGAACTCGCGGTGGACCACAGCGGGGTCGACGATCGGCAACGAGGACGCGGTCTCGTCGAGCTGCTCGGGAGAGGCGCCGTCGGCCTCGGCCTGCGAGGTGTACTCGGTCACCTCGAGGTCGTCCTTGGCGATCCCGTAGGCGTCCTGGGTGGCCTTGATGTTGGCCGCCAGGTAGGGCTTCTCCTTGTCCTGCTCGCTCGGCCGGACCTGGAAACCCTGCACGACTGCGGGCCAGATCATCCCGATCAGCAGCACCGAGATCGCGAACAGCGAGATCGCGATCGAGGGCAGCTGCCAGTTGCGCCGCCACATGTTGAGGATGAACAGCACGCCACAGATCACCGCGATCCCGAGCAGGATCTGGTTGGCCGGGAGGACGGCGTGCTCGTCGGTGTAGGTCATCCCGTCCAGGCGGGGCCCGGAGCCGTTGACCAGGTCGTAGCGGTCGACCCAGTAGTCGAGCCCCTTGACCAGCAGGATCAGCCCGAGCATGGCGCTGAGCTGGATCTGCGCCGAGCGGGTGAACCGGTCTCGCTGCGCGGTGAGCCGGATCCCGCCGTAGACATAGTGCACGACCATCGCGCCGATGGTGCCGAGGATCAGCCCGGTCAGCGCGAAGTTGACCAGGTAGTGCCACCACGGCAGGTCGAAGACGTAGAAGCCGATGTCCTTGCCGAAGAACTCATCGGTCTTGTCGAAGTCGCGCCCGTGGCGCCACATCAGATACGTACGCCACTGGCCGGCGCCCGAGAAGCCGGCGAAGATCCCCGATACACCAGCGACGCCCACCAAGAGCCAGGTGCGGATCGGCGCGATCGCGTCGCGGTAGCGGTCCAGCCCACCGATGTCGTCGGCCGGGTGGAAGTAGGGACGGGTGCGGTAGGCGAGTGCCGCGGGCAGCCCGATCATGATCGCCATCAGCACGAAGAAGATGACGAAGAGTGCGGTCCGCGTCCAGAAGACCGTGCCGAAGACGCTGCTGAAGTCGATCGCGTCGTACCACAGCGCGTCGGTGTAGATCGCGGCGAAGGCACTGATGCCGAAGAAGAGCACGATGACCGAGACGGCCGAGATCGCCAGCCATCGGTTGCGGCCGCTGCTCTGTGTGCGCGCCGGCGCCTGCGCCGGGTCGTCGTCGTCGAACAAGCTCATTCCTCACCCTCCGGATTCTCCTCAAGAGTGACACGCAGCAGTTCGAGGAGCTCGGGGACCAGATCGACGCCGCCGATGACCGACTGGTCGTCGTCGTGCGCCTTCAACCGCAGAGCACAGTACGTAGCACCAGCACGTGTCGCGCCGGCCACGATGCGTACCTCTTGCCGGTCGGGGTGCGCCTTGGCGAACTCCGCGGCCGCCTCGGCGTCGTCGGGGATCTTGCCGTCGGCATCGGGCGGCAGCACCAGGCGCTCGACGACCGCCGCACAGCCGGTGACCCCCTGGGGCCAGGCGGTCGTCTGGAGGACCTCCTCCAGCTGGGTCGTCACCGGGACCTGGTCCTGCTCGATCGGGGTCAGCGACCCGTCCTGGTCGGGAGCGTCCAGGCCCATCATCGTGGCGAGCGCGGGCTCGGCCCTGACCAGCGCGGCGGTGTCGACCAGCGCGAAGAGCCGCGCCGGCCCGTCCCAGCCCAGGCCGGCGACGTGGGACTCGATCTCGAGGACGGCCGCGGCGAGCGCGGGGTCGGTCTCGAGGTCGAGACCTCGGCTGAGCTCAGGAGTGGGCTCAGGAGTGGGCTCAGGAGTGGGCCCGGGCGTGGGCTCAGGGGTGTCGTTCACTTCGTGCCCCCACAGGTCGGCAGCTTGGCATTCGGGTCCTCGGTCCAGGTTTCGATCGCCTTGATGGCGTCGTCGAGAGTCTCCACACGGGTCAGGCGCATGTCACCGTTCTCGGCGCCCTCGACGTCTTGGCAGTTGCCGGCGGGCACCAGGAAGAGCTCGGCTCCGTCCGAGGCCGCACCCGGGATCTTCTGCTGGATCCCGCCGATCGGGCCGACGTTCCCGTCCCCGTCGATGGTGCCGGTGCCGGCGATCTTCTTCTCGTCGGTCAGCGGCCCCTCGGTGAGGGTGTCGTAGACCGAGAGCGCCATCATCAGTCCGGCGCTCGGTCCGCCGATGGCCGGATCGAGGGTGATCTTGACGTCGTAAGGGAACTCGTAGGTCGCTCCCAGCGAGACACCGATGAAGGCCTTGCCGTCCTTCTCGCCGGTCTTGATGGTCTCGGTGAGCGTCTTGCCCTTGCGCTCGATGGTCACCTCGATCGTGTCCCCGGGCTCGACCTTCTGCACCTCGGCGACGACCTCTTCGGGGGTGTCGACCGCCTTGTCGCCGACCTTGGTGATCACGTCGTCGGCCTTCAGCTTGCCGGCGGCCGGCGCGTCCTCGGTCACCTCCGCGACCGAGACCTCGTCGACGTCCTCGCCGAGCTTGGTGAGCGCTGCCGCGATCGCCGCGTCCTGAGCGCTGGCCATCTGCACCTGCCCGGCCTCGCGGTCGTCCTCGACGGTGCCCTGGTCGGGGTAGGCGACCTCGCGCGGGTAGACCGCCTCGGTGTCGCTCATCCATGCGCCGAGCAGGGTCCAGAGTCCGAGCCGAGCCTCACGGGTGGTCTCGGAGACCGTGGTCATCCGCAGCTGGCCCTTGTCGCGGTAGCTCGGGTGACCCTCGACCTGGACGATGTCCTTGCCGTCGAACTCGCCCAGGACGTTCACCGTCGGCCCGGGGCTGTAGATCGTGAACGGAAGCGGGACGACCCAGGCGATCACGATCAGGGCAACCACGAGCGGCAGGGCGACCAGACCGGCCAGGGTGCGCTGTGTCATAGCGTCACCTTCTCATTCGAGACCAAGTGCACCCTAAGAGGCGTCGCGGTTGACACGGACCGCGACTCCGGTCGATCTGTCCGGCGGCGGCTGGGGCGCTGCGTACCTTCTCGAGCGCTCCCGCGTCTTCTCCTTCTCGAGCGCGACGCCGAGGCGGCGTACGACCTCTTCCCGGTCCTGCTCGCGGCCCTCACGTCCGAGGAACGCGACCCAGGCCATCGCCAGCACGGTGATGACCGCAGACGGTACGAGCCAGAGCAGGATGTCCACGGGCTGAGCCTATTTGGTGAGCACTGCGGCGCGCATCAGGGCGCGCCGACCCACTCGTCGGTGCCGTCGGTGAAGACCTGGTGCTTCCAGATCGGCACCTCGGCCTTCAGGGTGTCGATGAGGTCGCGGGAGGCGGCGAAGGCCTCGCCACGGTGGCCGGAGGCGGTGGCCACGATGACGGCGATGTCGCCGATGTCGAGGTGGCCGGTGCGGTGGACGGCGGCGAGCCCGGCTACGGCGTGGTTCGCAGCGACCTTCTCGGCCACCTCCTCCAGGCGTGCGAGGGCGGTCGGGTGGGCCTGGTAGTCCAGACCCGTCACGCCCTTTCCACCGTCGTGGTCGCGTACGCGGCCGACGAAGATCGTGACTCCACCCGAGGTCTCGTCGTCGAGTGCGTCCATCACCTCGGTGACATCGAGAGGGGTCTCCCGGATGTCGAGGAGCTTTACGGCAGCGTTCATGAGGCCAGCCTAGTGCTTGCTGACAGCAGGCTTCCGTAACCGCGTAGGCTGGACACATGAGTCAGACCCCAGGTGGCCCCGACGAGCCGGAGGAGCCGGAGAACCCCTTCAAGGGCACGCCCTTTGAGGCGTTCTTCGGTGGTTTTCCTATCGGCGGCGTCGGCGGAGGCCCCGGCGGCATGCCTGACCTGAGCCAGATCTTCGGTCAGATCCAGTCGCTGCTACAGCCCTATGACGGCCCGCTGAACTGGGACGTCGCGATGGACCTCGCCCGCAAGGTCGCCGCGTCCTCGCCGGACCCGACGCCTTCTCAGCGGCAGAAGGACGCCGTCGCCGACGCGATCCAGCTGGCCGACCACTGGCTGGAGGAGACCACGTCATTCCCCTCCGGCGTGAAGTCCGCCACCGCCTGGTCGAAGGCCGAGTGGTTGGTCAACACCCTGGACGCGTGGAAGCCGCTGATCGAGCCGGTCGCCGCCTCGACCGCGGCCGCGATGAGCGGCCAGCTCCCCGAGGACATGAAGGCCCAGATGGGCCCGATGATCGGGTTCGTCGGCAAGGCGATGGGCGCGTTGTACGCGAACCAGGCCGGCACCGGCCTCGGCCATCTCGCCGGTGAGGTCATCTCCGTCTCCGACATCGGCATCCCGCTCACCGAGCCCGGTCAGGCCGCGCTGCTGCCGGTCAACGTCGAGCCCTTCGCCGAGGGCCTGGGCGTCAGCACCGACGACGTGCTGCTCTTCCTGGCCCTGCGCGAGGCCGCCCACCAGCGGCTCTTCGCCGGCGTGCCGTGGCTGCGTGACCACGTGGTCTCGGCCGTGACCGACTACGCGCGTGGCGTCGAGCTCAACATGGAGGCCATGCAGCAGCGCATCGAGGAGCAGATGCGCGGCTTGGACCTCTCCGCCATGCAGGACCCGTCCCAGCTGCAGAACATGTTCGAGGAAGGCATGTTCGAGGTGCCCGACTCGCCCGCGCAGAAGGCGGCGCTGGAGCGGCTCGAGATCGTGCTGGCGCTCGTGGAGGGCTGGGTCGACGAGGTCGTCGCCCTGGCCACCGCCGAGAGGATGCCGGTCGCGGCGCAGCTGCAGGAGGCCGTACGCCGCCGCCGGGCTGCCGGCGGTCCGGCCGAGCAGACCTTCGCGACCCTGGTCGGCCTCGACCTCCGGCCACGACGGCTGCGGGACGCGGCCGCGCTGTGGGGCTCGCTGCGCACCCGACAGGGCATCGAGGCCCGCGACGGCGTCTGGATGTCCCCGGCGCTGCTGCCCACCTCGGCCGACCTCGACGACCCGCTCGGCTTCCGTGAGGGCGCCGAGGCTCCCGACGTCGACTCGATCGACTTCGACGCGGAGCTCAAGAAGCTGCTCGGCGGAGACGCTGAGGAGTGAGTCTGCACGCTGACGCGCTCGCGAACCTGCGGGCGTGGGATGCGCCGTCGGCTCCGCAGGAGGCCTTGCGGCGGCGCTACGTCTCCCATCTCGAGTCCGAGCCCACCGGGGTCTTCAAGTCGTGCGTACCCGACCACCTGACGGCCTCGTGCGTGGTGCTCTCCGACGACGGTTCCTCGGTGCTGCTGACCCACCATCGCAAGGCGCGGCGCTGGTTCCAGTTCGGTGGTCATCTCGAGCAGGGCGACGCGACGCTGTGGGCGGCCGCCGCCCGTGAGCTGCGTGAGGAGTCCGGGGTGCCGGACCTGGTGCCGCTGCCTGGATTGGTGCAGCTCTCCGAGCACCCGGTTCCCTTCTGCGCTCCGTCCGGGGACGTCCACCACCTCGACGTACGCTTCATGGCCCTCGCTCCCGCTGGTGCGGTCCCGCATGTGAGCGAGGAGTCGCTGGACGTACGTTGGTGGCCGGTCGACGGCATCCCCGACCCCGAGGACAATCTCCTCGAGCTCATCGAGCTCGCCCAGGCTCGCCGAGTCGGTCAGTCGATCTCTTCGACGTCGTCGTCCTCATCGCCCGGAGGGGCGGGGAGCTTGGCGGCGGCGGACCAGCCGGCCAGGTAGCCCTTGGCGCGCTCGGCCTGGGGATAGCGGTCGACCCACGCCCAGAAGGCCTCGTTGTGCTTGGCCTCGAAGAGGTGGGCGAGCTCGTGGACGAGCACGTAGTCGACGACCCAGCTCGGCATGCCTCGCAGCCGGTCGCTGAGCCGGATCGAGCGGTCGCCCGGGGTGCACGAGCCCCAGCGACTGTTCTGGTTGTCGACCCAGCGAACGGAGTCGGGCTTGGCCAGGCCGCCGAAGTACTGGTCGCTCAGCGCGGCCGAGCGCCGCATCAGATCATCGTCGCTGGGCTTGCGACGCCGTTCGGCCTTCTCCAGGCGGGCGACCATCTGCTCGACCCACTCGGCCTCCTCGCGCTGGGACATGGCGGCCGGGATCATCACGATGATTCGGTCGCCGTCACGGTAGGCGGAGACCGTACGCCGACGCCGCTTGCTGCGTCGCACCTCGATCTCCGGGCCGTCCATAGGTCAAGAAACTACCTGTTCGCCCAGGCCAGCAGGCGATCCCGCGGCCAGGTGTTGATGATCCGTTCCTCTTCGATACCCGCCGTTTCGGCTCGTTCGCACCCCAGGACGAGGAAGTCGAGCTGCCCCGGGGCGTGTGCGTCCGAGTCGATCGAGAAGAGGCAACCGGCGTCGCGAGCGAGCTCGAGGAGCTTGGACGGCGGGTCTCTCCGCTCGGGCCGGGAGTTGATCTCGACCGCGACCTCGTGCTCGGCGCACGCCTCGAAGACCTTGCGAGCGTCGAACTGGCTGCCGGGCCGGGTGCCGCGGTTCCCGGTGACCAGTCGACCGGTGCAGTGACCGAGCACGTTCATCCGGGTCGTGGAGACCGCCGCGACCATCCGCTTCGTCATCTGCTCCTTCTCCATCTTGAGCTTGGAGTGGACGCTGGCGACCCGCAGCTGGAGCTTGGCGAGCATCTCGTCGGTCTGGTCGAGGCTGCCGTCGTCGAGGATGTCGACCTCGATCCCCTTCAGCAGGGTGAACCCGTGTCCGGCGAGGTGGTCGTTGACCGCGTCGACGACACCGAGCTGCCGCTCCAGGCGGGCGGCGCTGAGGCCGTTGGCGACCGTCAGTCGCGGACTGTGGTCGGTGAGCACGAGGTACTCATGTCCCAGCTCGATCGCGGTGAAGGCCATCTCCTCGATCGGCGACCCGCCGTCGGACCAGTCGGAGTGGCTGTGCAGGTCGCCACGGAGCCTGCTCCGCAGCCCCTCCCCCGCCCCGTCGGCGGTCAGCGGACCGCCGTGGACGCGCTCGGTCTCCAGCAGCCGCTGCGGAACCTCGCCGCGCGCGGCCTCGCTGATGACCTTGGCAGTGCTGGCCCCGACCCCGCTCAGCTCGGTCAGGGTGCCCTCGGCCACCCGGCTGCGCACGTCCTCCTCGGAGAGGGGCAGGATCGCTGCGGCCGCGGCGCGGAACGCCTTCACCTTGTAGGTGTCCTCGCGTCCGCGCTCGAGCAGGAATGCGATCCGTCGCAGCGCTGCGACGGGGGACAACGGCTCGCCTACCAAATCTTCCTCCAACTATTTTTGCCTCCACAGGCGGTGGAGAATGCTTTTCCCTGGTCAAGGTCCTGATTCAACCGAATATTCTTCATCCGGTCACTTGGTTACTCACAGGAATGCGCGTGTCTTCCACCGGCTGTCCCCAAGCAAAGCGGGGTTGTCCACATCTTGTCCACAAGCAACGCGGAGTGGGACGTTGACGCGCTCCCACATCCTCTTTAAGTTCGATGTCAGTGGGACCCCCGGCGCCGCCGGACGGCCTTCGCAAGGGGAAGGCGAAGGACGATCCAGGCACCGGGGGTCCCTCCAGTTTTCAGGTGGCTCGGCGACCTTGGCAAGTGCCTTCGGCAACGCTTCGATGCCCCTTCGAAAGTCGCGAATCCCCCGGTATGACGCCAACACGCCGACACTCGCTTGATAGCCCGTGTTGCCGCCGAAAGCGCCGCGTGTCGTAGGGTCGAGTTGGCTCGACATGACGAGCTTCCGACGGGCTTCCCTGACAACCCCGTCGCGACGACCAGTTAAATAAAGGCAAGGAGGCCGTCATGGCGGAGACCTGGAGCGGCGAGTTCTACTGCGTGAAGTGCAAGGAGAAGCGCGAGGCAACCGGTGAGATCCGGGTGAACGACAAGGGCACCAAGATGGCCAAGGCCGTCTGCCCGGTCTGCAGCACCAACCTCAACCGCATCCTCGGTAAGGCCTGAGCGCTCAGTTTCATCCTGAGCCCACGCGGCGGCGTCCCCGGCATGTCCGGCGGCGCCGCTGCCACGTTTTGCCGAGGCGTCAGCCCCGTCGGCCGAGACGTCATCCAGGTGCCAACTCGGCCGACGTAGGTGACGTCTCGGCAGGTTATCCACAGGCCCTGTGGATTGTCGGTGCGGGAAATCCGGGGCGATGTGAGACTCCCGGCATGAGCACGCGCTACCGGATTCGGCCGGGGTATGTGGCCGTACGACGTGATGAGACCCGACTCCAGATCGGCATCGACCCGCCACGGCGGGCGATCGTGCAGGACGGTGTGGAGGTACGCCGCCTGCTGACCGACCTCGCCGCCGGCCAAGCGGTCGAGCCCGACCACCTGCCCGGACGACACGCGATGCAGCAGCTGGGCAACGCCGGCCTGCTGATGGAGGCGGACGGCGGGGAGCCGTCACCACGGGTGGGCTTCGACGGTCCACCGGCGCTGCTCTCGGCGGCTCGGGCACTGATCGGACCGGCCCCGGCAACGTCGGCCGCGCCCGACATCGTCGTACTCCTCTCCGAAGGGCCGCTGGACCGCGAACGAGCCGACGAGATGGTGCGCGAGGGCAGGGCACACCTCGTCGTCGAGAGCGGCCCCGACACCTGGACGGTGGGCCCGCTGGTCGTCCCCGGGGTCACCGCGTGCCTACGCTGCCTCGACGCGACGCTCGCCGAGGAGGACGAGCGGCGGGCCGTGGTCGTGAGCCAGCTCGTCGGCAACGAGGTGCCGAGCGACGCGCTGCTGCAGTCCCTCGCGCTCTCCTGGGCCGTACGCGACGCCCGCACCTACCTCGCCGGGCGGACCCCGACCTCGTGGTCGGCGTCGGTGATCCTCACCCGCGACGACGAGCCCACCGTCCGACCGTGGCTGCGGCATCCCTACTGCGGCTGCGCCTGGGACCTGATCGCCTCGGCCGGGCCGGGGACGGGTGAACCGGCTTGACCTCCGCCGACGCCTCCGGCACCCTTGCGGACATGGTCACGAAGAGCGCGCTGCGACGACGAGGAATGGGTCTCTGACCCCGCCCTCGCGTCAGCCTGCCCTCTTCACCTCCTAGGACCACTCCCGTGCACGAGCACACCCTTGCCCTGTCCGCATCCCTGCAGAGCGCCGTCGTCACCTGCTTCGGCGACACCTTCGCCGGTATCGATCCCGAGCTGCGGCCGGCCACCCGGCCCGAGTTCGGACATCTCCAGTCCAATCTCCCGCTGCGGCTGGCCGGCCCGCTCGGCCTGCCGCCGCGGGAGATCGGCGCCCGCCTCATCGATGCCGTCGACCTGGGCGATCTCGTCTCCCTCGAGCTGGCCGGAGCCGGGTTCCTCAACCTCACCTGGTCCCCCGACGTCCTCGGCGCGGTGGTCAGCGACCTGCTCACCGACCCACACCTGGGCGTACCCGTTCCGGAGAGCCCGAGACGGGTCGTCGTCGACTACTCCTCCCCCAATGTCGCCAAGCCGATGCATGTCGGCCACCTGCGCTCCACGGTCATCGGCGACTCCCTGGCCAGGGTCCTGGCCTACACCGGCCACGACGTCGTGCGGCAGAACCATCTCGGCGACTGGGGCACCCAGTTCGGCATGCTGGTCGAGGAGCTGCTCGGCGAGGGGCTCAGCGACCCGGCGACGGTCGCCGACCTGGACATGTCCGAGCTGCTCGCGCTCTACCAGCGGGCCAAGGCGCGCTTCGACGACGATCCGGGCTTCGCCGACTCCGCCCGGCGGCGGGTGGTCGCGCTCCAGTCCGGCGAGCCGACCACCCTCGCGCTGTGGCAGGCGCTCGTCGACGCCTCGATGGCCGAGTTCGAGGCCACCTACGGCCGGCTCGGCGTACTCCTGACCGATGACGACTTCGACGGCGAGAGCCGCTACAACCCGCAGCTCCCCGGCGTCGTCGACGACCTTCGGGCATCGGGACTGCTGACCGAGTCGGCCGGCGCCCAGGTCGTCTATCCCGACGGCTTCACCGGCCGCGACGGCGCCCCGCTGCCGCTGATCGTCCGGAAGGCCGACGGCGGGTTCGGGTACGCCGCCACCGACCTCGCCACGATCCGGCACCGCGTCGACGACCTGGCCGTGAACCGGGTCGTCTACATCGTCGACCACCGGCAGAGCCAGCATTTCGAGATGGTCTTCGCCGTCGCCCGCGCCGCCGGCTGGCTGCCCGACTCGGTGGAGGTCCAGCACATCGGCTTCGGCACCGTGCTCGGCCCCGACGGCCGACCGTTCAAGACCCGCTCGGGCGAGACGGTCTCGCTGACCGCGCTGCTGGACGCCGCCGAGGAGGCCGCCGCGGCCAGCTACGCCGGTCCCGAGGTCGTACGTGCCGTGGCCAACGCTGCGGTGAAGTACGCCGACCTCTCCAACAACCTCGCCCGCGACTACGTCTTCGACCTCACCCGGATGTCGGCCACCACCGGCGAGACCGGCCCGTATCTGCAGTACGCCCATGCCCGGGTGTGCAGCATCCTCGCGCAGGCACCGCAGCAGGCGCACGGCATCAACACGCTGTCCCACCCGGCCGAGCAGCGGCTGGCGCTGGAGCTGACCGGCTTCGCATCGGTGGTCGCCAAGGTCGCCGACACCTTGGAGCCGCATCACCTGACCGCGTACCTCTATGGTCTGGCGACCGCCCTGACGGGGTTCTACGAGAACTGTCCGGTGCTCAAGGCAGAGGGTGAGGTCAGGCAGACCCGACTCGCATTGTGCGAGGCGACCCGGCGAGTGCTGTCAGAGGGACTCGGGCTCCTCGGGATCGAGGCGCCACAGAGGATGTGAGCGGTGGTGCTCAGGACCACCAGTCGGAGTCGAGCTTGGCTTCCATGGAGCGCACGTGACGTCGCGAGCAGGCCTCGCAGAACGACTTCGCACGCCCACGCTCGACCGCGGTGGTCCATGCGAGGAGGCGGTTGGGGTCGGCCTCGTAGCATCCGCAGAAATCGCAGGTCTTCATGTCTCAACGATAGGTCGAATTCCTGCGCTTCCCACGGTGCAACACCGAAATTCTGGATCACCCGGATGTCAGGTCCGTGTTACCTCCCTGAGGGCAGGACACAGGCGCTGTCGAGGCCCAGAACGTGGTTGAGACGGCCGAACGCCAGCCACGATCCGAGGCACATGCTCAGCTCGACGATCTCGGCATCGGTGTAGTGGGCCGACATCCGGTCCCAGAAGTCCTGGTCGATGCCGTGGTGGTCGATCGCGTAGCGCTCGGCGTACTCCGCGGCGAGCCGGGTGCGGTCGTCGAAAGCGTCTGTCGTACGCCACTCCTCGACCGCCTCGGCGAACGACTCCTCGACCTTCTCGCCGTCTCGTTCGGTGCGCCAGTCGAGGCAGAAGACGCACCCGTTGATCTGCGCGATCCGCAACCGGGCGGCCTCGAACTCGCGGAGCCCGAGCGTGGTGTGCTCGTAGACGGCGAGCGAGAGGCCGGCGGCGGCCGGGCCGATCCCGTGAACCATCTCGCCCCAGACGTACGCGATCGGGTCCTTCCCCTCGGGGACGTCGATGATCATGCGGTCACACCTTCCTGGGCGGTCTTGGCCGCGCCGAGCTTGCCGGTCGCCGGACGCAGAGGTACGTCGAGCGCGTCGTAGAGGCCGGGGTCTGCGTCGACGAGCCACTCGACCGCGCCGACGAGCCGGCCGACCGCGGTGGCGTTGCCGCCCGCTGCCCGGTTTCCAGACTTGTCGGTCGCCTCGACCGTCACCTCGATCCGTGGGTCGCCCTCGATGATCACCCGGTGGGCGCCGTCGCCGTCGGGCGGCGTCGGCCAGTGCGGGGCGCACGAGGGATGGATGCGCGTGACGTGCTCGACGACGATGAGCGGCTCGCCGCCGACGATGCCCTGGACCTCGAAGCGCACCGCGCCCTGGGTGCCCTTCTCGAAGTCGCCCATCGAGGTGGTGGTCACGGTCTCGTCCAGCGGCAGCCGTTCGACGGTCTCCCGGATCTCGTCGAGCTCGACCTCGAGCCCGCGGGCGATCAACCGGACCTGACCGCCCCACACCATGGTCGGCACGGTCTCCATGAGCATCGGGGCGTCGTAGTCCATCGGCTGCCCCATCCCGACGAGATAGCGGACGGAGTCGGGCTGGTCGTAGGTCGAGTAGTCGAAGATCTCCTGGCACCGGACGACGTCCACGGTGCTGCCCAGACCACTGACCAGCAGCGGCAGCACGTCGTTCCCCCACCCCGGATCGACGCCGGAGACGAAGAGGGACCCACCACCCTCGGCGATCGCGGCCAGCACCGGCTCGCGCATCTCCGGCGGAGCGTTGCGCTGGTCGTAGAGCGCGTAGAGGGCGGGCGTGACGACCACGGCACCGGTCCCGAGCGCTCGCACGATGTCGGCGAGGGCCTCGTCCGGGCGGATGTCGCCCGATGCGGCGTACACGATCGCCTGCGGACGTGCCGCGAGCACCGCGTCGATGTCGTCGGTGGCGGCGACCCCGAGGTCACGGCCGAGCTCTGCGAGGTCGCCGGCGTCGCGGCCGACCTTCTCCGGATCGTGGACGAGCACGCTCGTCAGCTCGAGCCGTGGATGTGCGTCGACCGCGCTGATGGCGAGTCGACCGATGTTGCCCGTACCCCAAATGCATGTGGTGACCATGCGACCTCTCTCTGATCGGTTTGCATGAAAGTTGCGAAACCAGTGACACCCGTCACACGGATACTAGAACATGTTCTAGCAATCAGTGACGGAAGTGATGGAAAGGGAGGTCATCATGAACAACACACCACGGGAGGGCGGGCCGCGAGGCCTGTCACGCCGAGGATTCATGCTCGGCGCAGGGTCGCTGGCTGGGGCCGGGATGCTGGGAGGAGCATTCGGAACCAGCCCGACCTGGGCAGCCGCAGCGCCGTCGTCGATCGGCAACGGGGCGCAGGTGCCCGTGCTGGTCATCGGCACCGGCTACGGCGGCTCGGTCGCAGCCCTGCGACTGGCCCAGGCCGGCATCAACGTCCACATGGTCGAGATGGGCCAGGACTGGGCCACGGCCACCCCAGGGTCAGACGGCAAGATCCACCCCAAGATCACGAGTCCCGACCACCGCGCCTTCTGGATGCGCACTCGAACCAAACAGCCGCTCAAGAACTTCCTGGGGTTCCCGCTCGACAAGGACATCCCGAAGTACGCCGGGATCCTGGACGCCGAAGACTTCGCCGGGATCTCCGTCTACCAAGGACGCGGCGTCGGCGGCGGATCGCTCGTCAACGGCGGCATGGCCGTCACCCCGAAGCGCCAGAACTTCGGCTCCATCCTGCCCTCGGTGAGCGCCGAGGAGATGTACGCCACCTACTACCCGCGCGCCAACGCTGCCCTCGGCGTCGGATCGATCGACCCGGACTGGTTCGAGCGGACCTCGTACTACCAGTACTCGCGTGTGGGCCGGAAGCAGGCCCAGCGCTCGGGCTTCGCCTGGACGTTCGTCCCGGACGTGTACGACTGGAACTACATGGTTGCCGAGGACAACGGCACCGTTCCGAAGTCGGCGCTGGCGCAGGAGGTCATCTACGGGAACAACTACGGCAAGAAGACGCTGCCGAAGACCTACCTCGCCCAGGCCGCCGCCACCGGGAAGGTGGCGATCTCCTCGCTGCACCGGGCCACGTCGGTCCGGCCCGCGGCAGCCGGTGGGTACGACGTCGTCCTCGAGCAGATCAACACGGCCGGCGACGTCGTGGCCACGAAGACGGTCAACGCGGGCAAGGTGTTCTTCGCGGCCGGCAGCGTCGGCACGAGCAAGCTGCTGGTGAAGCTGAAGGCGACCGGCGCGCTGCCTGCTCTGAACAGCGAAGTCGGCCAGGGATGGGGCGACAACGGCAACGTCATGTGTGGACGGGCGAACCACATGTGGGACCCGACCGGTGACGTCCAGTCGACGATCCCGTGCTCGGGCATCGACAACTGGGATGCCGGTGGCGCTTTCGCCGAGGTCGCGCCGCTGCCTACCGGGATCGAGACGTACGCGTCGTTGTATCTCTCGATCACCAACACCACCCGCCGGGCCTCGTTCTCCTACAACGCGGGGAGCGGCGGGGTCGACCTGTCGTGGCAGACCGCCTGGAAGCAGGACTCCATCGCGATGGCAAAGACGATCTTCGACAAGATCAACCAGAAGGAAGGGACGATCTACCGGACGGACTTCTTCGGCAACAACAAGCAGTGGGGCGACCACCTGACCTACCACCCACTGGGCGGAGCCGTCATCAACAAGGCGACGGACAACTACGGCCGCCTGCACGGCTACAACGGCCTGTACGTCATCGACGGCGCGCTCATCCCCGGCAACACCAGCGTCAACCCGTTCGTCACGATCACCGCTCTCGCAGAGCGGAACATCGAGAGGATCATCGCCACCGACCTCTGATCGGCTCGGCTGAGATGTAGGACCGGCCAGTCCGAGGGTTTCTCGGACTGGCCGGTCATCTTCCACACCCGCGATCAGAGGGGTGAGGTCTTCTGCCCTGAGAGGGGCTTACAGCGCGCGGGCAAGAGCCAGCTTCGCCTGGACGGCGGCTCGCTCGGCCTTGCGGCCCAGGCGAGCAGCCTTGACGAGGGCATGGCCTCGCCGCAGTTCACGCGCCTCTCCCAGGCGCGCGGACATTTGCGCGCGCGCCAGGTCTTCGTAAAGCAAGTTCATCTGAGTGCTCCGTACTCGGTTGGTGTTCATGTCTGGTCGTCTCCTGCTGGTCAGCGGGCTCCGGCGCCCATGGTCATCACGATCGTGTTCATGGCTGTTGCCTTTCGTCGTTGAACGGCTGCTGGTGTTGAAGGTGTTCGGTTGCTCAGGCGGCGTCCTTGCGGGGCCGGCCACGGGGCCGCTTGCGGGGGATCACCTTCCCCTGCAGGAGCAGCTGGCCGCCCCAGACGCCCCAGGGCTCACGCCGGTCGAGGGCGCTGGCGAGGCAGAGCGGCTGCACGGGGCAGGTCGCGCAGAGCGTCTTGGCGAACTCGACGTCGGCAGGAGACTCGGCGAACCACAGCTCCGGGTTGTTGACCCGGCAGGGCAGCTGGTCCTCGTCGTAGCGGTTGGCGCGGTCGTGGAGAACGCCGAGAGTGACCTCGGGCTCGAGAATGCTGGTCATATGTACACCTCCTTTGTGACTGATCGCGGGTTTTGAGAAACAGAAAGGCCGCGGATCCCGGGTTTCGGGTTCCGCGGCCTGGAGGCTGCTGTGACTACGTGGTTCTACGTAGTCGGACAGCTCCAGGCTCGAATCCCGTGGGACTTGACCTTGATGGCATCCGCCTGCGGGGACACGAGTCCCTCGACGCGCATGCCGTAACCGGCGCCCGTAAAGGCACCAGCAGCCGGGGTGGCCCACTTCGGGCTGGACAGCTCGGGGTGGCCGCACGCGGACATGGCGATGCCATTGATCGGCGTCTTGATCTGGTTGATCTTCACTGGGGCCACCTCCTTCGGGGCTGTCGGGCGCGCCTCATCGGCGCGCGGCTTTACTTGATGAAAGAACAGTAACCGGCCGGGCAGGTCGGCCGCAAACGATTAAACCCGTTGATTTCGAGGAATTTCTCTGAAGGGTTTCAGGCCTCGGCGACGATCACCTCAAGGACTTCCGAACCGTACGTCTCCACCTTGCTGCGGCCGATGCCGGCGATGCGCTGCAGGTCCTGGAGCGTGCCCGGCTTCTGCTCGGCGATCTGCTCGAGGGTCGCGTCGGTGAAGACCACGAAGGCAGGCTTGCGGATCGCCTCGGCGGTCTCCTTGCGCCACTGCTTCAGCCGGTCGTAGAGCGCCTCGTCGTAAGGCGCGTCGCAGCCCTCGTGGCGACCCATCCGCTTCTCGGCCGCCGAGCCGAGCGGCCCGCCGCAGGCCTTGCACATCCTGGCCTTCCCGGAGCCGGGGCGCCGCGTCGGCGCCACGGACCGAGCCGGCCGCAGCGGGTCGAGGAACCGCGACGGCCTGCGCCGCGCGGCCTGGCCCGGCTGACGTGCCAGCGCCCAGGACAGGGTCAGATCGACCCGCGCCCGGGTGAGGCCGACGTAGAGCAGCCGCCGCTCCTCCTCGATCTCGGCCGGGGTCGGCTCCTCGCCACGGAGGATGAACGGCATCGTGCCGTCCTGGAGGCCGACCAGGAACACCGAGTCCCACTCCAGCCCCTTGGCGGCGTGGAACGTCGCCAGGGTCACCCCCGAGGGCACCGGCGCGTGCTGCTCGGCCGCGCGGCGGTCGAGCTCCGCGACGAGGCCGGCCAGGTCGCCGCCGGCCGCGGAGAAGGTGCGCGCCTGGTCGATCAGCGCCTGCCACGACTCCCAGCGATCGCGGGTCTGCCCCCGCCCCTCGGGCGGCTCGGAGGTCCAGCCCATCCCGGCCAGGATCCCGTGGACCGACTCCAGCAGCTCGTCACCGATCACGGCACCCTGGCCGCCTCGCGCCGCGCCGCGGATCCGGGTCACCGCCTCACGGACCTCGGGCCGGTCGAAGAACCGGGCGGCGCCGCGCAGGACGTACGGGATCCGGCGGGCGGTGAGCGCGTCCTCGTAGGCCTCCGACTGGGCGTTGATCCGGAACAGGATCGCCATCTCGTGGTAGGGCTTGCCGGCCTGGTGCAGGCGCAGGATCTCGGCGGCGACACCCTCGGCCTCGGCGACCTCGTCGGGCTGCTCGACGTGCTCGACGGCGGGACCGGAGTCGCGCTGGGCCTGGAGCTGGACACCAGCGCTCGGCGTACCCTCCAGGATCTTGTTGGCGGCCTTCACGACCTGCGGCGAGGAGCGGTAGTTGCGGACCAGCTCGACCGAAGTGGCACCGGGGTGCTTCGTCGGGAAGTCACGCAGGTAGGCGGCGTCGGCGCCGGCGAAGGTGTAGATCGTCTGCGCCGGGTCGCCGACGACGCAGAGCTCGCTGCGCCCGCCCAGCCACAGGTCGAGCAGCGCCGACTGCAGCGGCGAGACGTCTTGGAACTCGTCGACGGTGAACCACTTGTACTGCCGCCTGACCTGCGCTGCGACGCGCTCGTCGTGCTCCAGGAGGCCGGCGGTCAGGAGCAGCACGTCCTCCATGTCCATCCGCGCCTGGGTGCGTTTGACGTCCTCGTAGGCCGCATAGATGTGTCCCACCATCGAGGGGGTGAGTCCACCGACCTCCCGGCCCCGAGCCTCGGCCGACTTCGGGTAGTCGTCGGGGTGGACGTTGGAGACCTTCGACCACTCGATCTCCGAGGCCAGGTCGCGCGCCTGGGCCTGGTCGACGTTGATCCGCTGGCGCTGCGCGGCCGCGCGGATCAGCGGGATCTTCGACTCGGTCAGGTTGGGCAGCTCGGTGCCGTAGACCTTGGGCCAGAAGAACCGCAGCTGGCGCAGGGCGGCGGAGTGGAAGGTGCGCGCCTGGACCGCACCGGCGCCCATCGCGCGCAGTCGCTGCCGCATCTCCCCCGCGGCGCGGGTGGTGAAGGTGACGGCGAGGATCTCCTGCGGCGCGTAGACACCGGTGGCGACGCCGTAGGCGATCCGGTGGGTGATCGCCCGGGTCTTGCCGGTCCCCGCACCCGCCAGCACCCGGACCGGACCGCGCAGTGCCTCCGCCACCCGGCGTTGCTCAGGGTCGAGGGCGGCGAGGAGGGACTCGGGGGTCATGGGCGGGAAGAACTCCTCGGGGTGGGAACGTTGTGCCTTGGAGGCCAACACTATTGGCTCGCACCGACAGTTCTGATGAGGAGATCCCCCGATGAGCAGCTTCACGATGTACACCACACCCTGGTGTGGATACTGCCAGCGACTCAAGGGTCAGCTCGGCCGTGAAGACATCACCTTCGACGAGGTCGACATCGAGCAGGTCCCCGAGGCCGCGCAGATCGTCGAGCAGGCCAACGGCGGCAACCAGACCGTCCCGACCCTCGTCTACTCCGACGGCACCGCGATGACCAACCCGTCGATCGCTCAGGTCAAGGCGAAGCTCGCCGAGCTGGTCTGACACCGGTCACCACGAGCCGGGCAGCTCCCCGCCGTACCACTCCTCGACCAGCGAGCGGCTGATCGAGATGCCGCTGGGCAGCTTGATCTCACCGCTCCTCGCGACCGCGGCGAGCTCCGCGCGGGTGAACCAGCGCGCCTCGCGGATCTCGTCCGCGTCGACCGTGATCTCGGTCGACGCCGCACGTGCGAAGAAGCCGAGCATCAGGCTGGCCGGCAGCGGCCACGGCTGGTTGCCGAAGTAGTCGACCTGCCCGACGCGTACGCCGACCTCCTCACCGACCTCGCGACGGACCGCGTCCTCGAGCGACTCCCCCGGCTCGACGAAGCCGGCGAGGGTGGAGAAGTTGGGCGCGGGCCAGCGGGTGTGGTTGCCGAGCAGGCAACGCTCCTCGTCGCTCCCGGGCTCCCCCGACGTCACCAGCATGATCACCGCCGGGTCGGTGCGGGGGAAGGTCAGGTGACCTTCCGTGCAGACGAGCTCGTGACCGGCCGCCCGCGGTTGGAGGCCGCCGCCGCAACGCGAGCAGAACCGGGTCGCCCGGTGCCACTCGGCCAGGCCGATCGCGTGCATCAGGAAGCTCGCCTCGGTCGTGTCGGCGAGCAGCGCGGGGAAGAGGCCGCGCAGGTCACGCCACGTCTCTCCGGCCTCCTCACGGCCAGTGAGCACGGCGAAGCTCGCTCCATCGGGGGAGTCGCCGAGGAGCAGCCGGATCCCTTCCGGAGAGGCTTCCGGCGTACGCCACCTCACTCCGGTCTCGCCTGACGGCTCGACCCTGTTGCCGGCGACCACGAGGACCCTCGTGGTCTCGGCGGACCAGGCCTTCTCGACCCAGCCGTCGTCGGCGCGCAGATGGCCGGAGCGGTCGTGGGGGCTTTGGATGATTCGCAGATGGATGGGCAGCTTCGGGGAGTCCACCCGGCAGAGCCTATGAGGTGGGTATAGGTTCCGCGGCGTGGATCGGTTTTGGCGCATCGCCGCTGTCGTCTCCGTCGTGGTCGCCCTGGCGATCAACGCCTACATCGCCTGGGGTTCCAGCCTCTCGTTCATGTACGACGAGATCGGCACCGTCATCCATGGACGGACCGTCCTCGGACTCGACTCGCCACAGCTGAACACCCCCGGCTACTACCCCGGGTGGGGCGTGCTGCTGGCGCCGTTGTGGCTGGTCACGTCCAACGTGTTCACGTTCTACAAGATGGCGATCGTCGTCGGCCTGGTGATCAGCATGCTCACCATCTGGCCGCTCGCCCGGGTCGCGGTCCGGCTCAGCGGGGTCACTCCGGCGCAGGGTGTCGTCGCCGGCGCCATCGTGATGGCCCTGCCGCCCCGCGCGATCCAGGCCGACTACATCCTCTCCGAGCGGCTGGTCACGCTGCTCGTCGTCCTCGCGACCCTGGCGGCGTTCCGGCTCTGGGAGAAGCCGACCTATCGCGGCGTACTCCTGCTCAGCCTGCTCACCGGGCTCGCGCTCTTCTCCCACGCCCGGATGCAGGTCTTCGTCGCCGCGGTCGCGCTGTGGCTGACCTGCTTCATCGTGCACAGCTTCGTGGTACGCAAGTGGCAGGTTGCCCGTGTCGCCCTCGTCGGGCTGGTCGCCACCGGCGTGCTCGCCGTCGCCGCCAACAAGGCCGCGCTCTGGTTCCACGCGCAGCTGGTGCCGTGGAAGTTCATCCAGGCGCAGGACTTCTTCGAGAAGGTCACCCAGGCCAACCCGCGATACTGGGTCGACACCTTCGCAGGCGAGGCCTGGACGCAGATGATCGGGAGCTTCGGCCTCGTGGTCGTCGGCCTGGTCGTGGTCACCGCCTTGTTCTGGAAGGAGCTCCGCTCGCGACAGGTGGGGCCGGCCGGGTTCGTGCTGATCGCGGCCGGGTCGATGTACGTCCTCAGCTGTCTGAACTGGGGCAACGAGTACTCGCTGTTCACCATGGAGTGGCGGCGCTTCGACTACTGGATCTACGGGCGCTACATCGACCCCGTCTTCGCGGTCCTCGTGCTGGCCGGGGTCTGCGCGGCGATCCAGGCCGTACGCTCCCGTGCGGTCCTCGTCTGGACCTGGGTGATCGTCGCCGGGATCTCGCTGGTGACCATCCTCGTCGTCGCCCCCGACGCACCCACCTGGGCCTACACCACCCCGGCGCACATCCCCGGCGCGATCCCGTGGTGGTGGGCGCTTCCGGACGGGCAGTTCCCGCAGCCGGGACCCATTCCGTCGTTCACCAACGACAACCGCTTCTGGCTGATCGCGACCCTGTGTGCTCTGGTGCCGCTGGCGATCTGGACGCTCCTCGCGGCCCTCTCCCGGCTGAGCCCCCGGGTCGGCGACCGGGTGCGCTCGGTGGTCGTCACCGCGCTCGTTCTGGTCGTCGGTGTCGCCGGCTCTGCCGTCGCCGACGTGGCCTCCGACAAGTTCCACGACCACTTCGACCACGCCACTCCGGTCGTCGACGACCTGCGTTCGATCCTCGCCGAGCACCCCGACGCGGTCGTCGCCTACGACGACAACTGCCCCCGCCGCCATTCGGCGATGAACTCCGAGCGCAACTGGCTGATGTGGTGGATGCTTCCCACCATCGTCAAGCGGCAGTGGGAGTGGGGCGACGACATCGTCTTCTCGTGCCCGGAGGGCGAGCCGGCCTTCGTCACCGGCGCGGTGATGCTGCGCGAGCGGCCGTTCCCGCTTGCGACCGTCTGGATTCTTCCTGGTGACCTGCTCGACTCGCTGCGGGAGTCTGGGGAGCTGCCGGAGGTTGCTCGGACGGTGAAGTAACTCGGCGTGATGGCTGCCGGCCGACACTGTTGTTCGTGGCTGGTCAGGCGCGGCGGCCCCAGTGTGGCCGCGGGGTAGTCGCTCCTCGGGACGTGGCCGCCCCCACGGCGAACGAAAATTCATTCACCCTGGCAGAAGAAGACGCTCTCCGGGGTGAACGAAACTTTCTTCACCCCGGCATGCCGAAGGAATTTTCGTTCACCCACGCACCGACCGCCCCACGGCGATCTCGGCGTGAACGAAAATTCGTTCACCCTCAGATCCCAAGCCCCTACCCGACCCGGATCTCCGCGCCAAACCCCTGCCGCCGACCCGATAGCCAGCCAAATCTTTCTCGGCGACGGCCGGTGTCAAGGACCGCGAAGCGGCCGGCGTCAGCCGGCGGCCGAAGGCCGTCCTTTACTCCGGACGCCGCCGAGAAGACCCTCAAGCAAGGGTCGGCGGCAAACACCAACCACAAAGAAGCGGTCAGCGCCCCCCGCCCAATATCTCCTCCAACTCCCCCCGCCCAGGAAGCGCAGAAGGCTCGACCAGCCGCCCGGACCGCACGTAGTAGAAAGCCGCCCTAACCCGAGACAACGGCACCCCCATCAGCTCAGCCCACCCGACCCGATACAGCGCGAGCTGGAGCGGATCGGCGTTCTGGCTCTGGTTGGTCTTCCAGTCGACGATCAAAAAGCTCCCGTCCGGCTCCTGGTAGACGGCGTCGATCCGTCCCCGAACGACCTGGCCTGCCAGAACGATGGCGAACGCCGCCTCGACCCGGAACGGCGGCCGGTCCGCGAAGGGCCCGTTCTCGAAGGCGCTGATGACCTCCTCGAGGCCGGACTCGTCCTCGATGCCGTGGTCTGCACGACCGGGGAGATCATCGGGGTCGAAGAGGTCCTGCTGGCCGAAGCGGGCCTCGACCCAAGCGTGGAACCGGGTGCCGAAGCGGGCCTGGGAGGACGGCTTGCGGGGCATCGGGCGGACCAGGTCGGCGGCGAAGCCGAGCGGGTCGTCGCGCAGCTTCGACATGGCGGTGGCCGAGAGCGAGGACGGCAACGGTACGACCACCTCCGGAGCGCGCTCACGCTCCGCCTCGGTGAGCAGCCGCTCGATCTCCTCGTCCCACTGGTTCACCGTCTCGAGCAGGGTGAGGTCTTCGAGATCATCGGGCCCAGGCGTCGCCTCGCGAACCAGCCTGGCCGCCTCCAGCCGGCGCTCCACCTCGGGGGTGTGGTGGTTGATCGGCCACGGGAGATCGACCTCCTGCGCTGCGTACGGGCTCTCCTCCTCGCCCTTGACTACGACGTCGGCCCAGCGGTCGGGCTTGGCGCCCCACTGCAGCAGCGCCTCCCGGGTCTTCTCGACATAGACCGACGGCCCGCGGCCCTCCTTCAGGGAGGGCGACCAGCGCCAGCACGAGACGAACTGGATGTGGCGAGCACGGGTCCAGGCGACGTAGGCCAGCCGAAGCTCCTCGACGCGCTCGTGCTCCTTCCGCTCGGCGAGGAGCTCGTCGATCGAGTCGGCGTCGTGGCCGTGGAGCTGCGGCAGGTCGGCGCGATCACCGCGGAGAGCGGCGGGCATGACCGAGGGGACGGTCAGCCACGAGGATCGGGTCTGGCCGGTGGGGAACTTCTTGTGGGTGACCCCGACCAGGAAGACGACGTCCCATTCGAGTCCCTTGGCGCGGTGGACGGTGAGCAGCTTGACCGAGTCGGCCTCCGAGGGGGTGGCGACGTCGAGGCCCTGGCCGTATTCGTCCTCCGCCTCGAGGTAGGCCAGCAGCGCGGCGAGGGTGACCTGCCCATCGAGACCCTCGAAGTCGGCGACCGCCTGGACGAAGAGGTCGAGGTTGTCCCGCCGGGCCGAGGCCGCCGGGGAGACCGAGGCGGCCAGCTCGATGTCGATGCCGGTGACGTCGATGATCCGCCGGACCAGGTCGAGGAGCGGCTCGTTGACCGCCCTGCGCAGCCCACGGAGCTCGTCGGCGAGAAGCTTGAACCGCTCCCGGGCCTGCGGTGAGTAGTCGTAGTCGGAGGGGTCGCCGGGATCCTCCAGCGCGTCGTTGAGCGAGGGAATCTCAGTGGGGTCGGTGCCCTCGACCGCCGCCTCCAGCTGCCGCTCGATGTCGGCGAACTCCTCCGCGCCGCCGACGACCCCGGCCAGGTCGCGTGACCTGCGGCCGAGGATGGCCAGGTCGCGCGGACCGATCGCCCAGCGTGGACCGGCGAGCAGCGTGAGCAGCGCGGCGTTGGCGGTGACGTCGTGGAGCAGCTCCATGGTGGCCACGACCTCGGCCACCTCGGGCAGCCGCAGCAGCCCCTTCAGACCGACGATCTCGACCGGGATCTCGCGAGCGGTGAGCGCGTCGAAGACCGCCGCCGCCTGCGAGTTGTCCCTGGTCAGGACGCCGATCTCCTTCCACTCCCCCACCGCCTCATGGGCCTCGATCACCTTGTCGGCGAGCCAGAGCAGCTCATCGTCGTACGTCTCGTGGACATGCACCCGCACCTCACCGTCGCGCGCCCCCTCGGCGGCGACCAGGCGCTCCTTCTCGCGACCCTCGTAGAGCTGGGCGGCCAGATGGTTGGCGGTGTCGAGGATGCGTGCGTCGGAGCGGCGGTTGACGGTCAGGGAGTAGGCGGGGCGCCGTCCGTCCTTCGCCGGGAAGTCGCGGCCGAACTCGAGGATGTTGCTCACCGAGGCGCCGCGCCAGCCGTAGATCGCCTGGTTGGGGTCGCCGACGGCGGTGACGGGGTGTCCGTCGCCGAAGAGGCGGGCGAGCATCTGGGCCTGCGCCACCGAGGTGTCCTGGTATTCGTCGAGCAGCACGACCTTGAACTTCCCGCGCTCGATCTCGCCGACCTCGGGCGTCTCCACGGCCAGCCGGGCGGCGAGAGCGATCTGGTCGGAGAAGTCCATCAGCCCGAGTCGGTCCTTGAGCCGCCGGTAGCCGTCGACCAGGTCGAGCAGCTCGTAGCGCTTGTCGATCGCGTCGATCGCCTTCTCGACCTTGGTCAGCTTGGTCTTGACCCGTTTCCCGTCGGCCAGCTGGGCCGTGAGGTCGGCCACCTCCAGCGCGAACAGCGACCGCTCGTTGCGGTCGTAGGCGCGCAGCGTGGCGGGGTCGACGAGGTGCTCGGAGAGCTCGGAGTCGAGCGCGAGCAGCTGCTGGACGGCCAGCTTCGGGTAGTCGGTGAGCTTCTCCACCGGGTGGGTGTGCCGGGCCAGGGCTCGAGCCGCCAGCTGGTAGCGGGTCGCGTCGGCGATCAGCCGGGTGTCGGGTTCGTGACCGATCCGCAGGCCGTGCTCGGAGAGCAGGCCGGAGGCGTAGGAGTGGTAGGTCGCAACCGTCGGCTCGGTGGGCTCGTCATCCTCCTCGCCGGGCCGCGGCGGGCCCTCGCGGCGCTCCGGCCACAGCCCCGCCTTCTGCAGCGACTCCCGGATCCGGGTGGCCAGCTCGGCGGTCGCCTTGGTGGTGAAGGTCAGACCGAGCACCTCCCCAGGAAGCACGCGGCCGGTGGCGACCAGCCAGACGACTCGAGCGGCCATCACCGCGGTCTTGCCGGACCCGGCGCCGGCGATCACCACGGCCGGCTCCAACGGCGCCGTGATCGCGCGGAACTGCTCCTCGCTGTAGAGCCAGTCGTGGCCCATCAGCTTGGCGAGCTCCTCAGGGGTCTCGACGGTCATGCTCATGACAGCACCGATCCCGAGGTCTGCGCCGGGCAGAGCGAGACGAACTGGCACCGGTCGCACTGTTTGCCGGGTCTGGCCACGAACTCCTCGGCGCGCACGGTCGCCACCGCCTTCTCCAGCTGAGTGATGATCTCGGGCGGCTCGGGAGCCTGCACCTGCACCTTCGGCAGCTCGCTCCCCGAACCCGCGGGATGGCGCAGCTGGATCAGCTCCGCACCACCGGAGGTCGCCCCAGGTGCCAGCGACGAGGCCGCGCCGTGCTCGACGGCCAGCTGGTAGAGGCCGAGCTGGCCGTGCTCCTTGACCTCCTGCGCGGTGGGCGGATACTTCCCGGTCTTCAGGTCGACGACGACGATCCGGCCGCTCTCATCGAGCTCCAGGCGGTCCGCATAGCCGTTCAGCCGCACCGTCTCCCCGCTGGGAAGCGAGACCTTCGCCGTCAGCTGCTCCTCGAAGCCGATCACGGTCCGCGCGCCGGGGCGCCGGTGCCAGGTCAGGAACCTGGCCAGCACGTCGCGGACCGCCTCCCGCTCGCGGGCGGCGGACCAGGGCGTACGGAACTCGAGGCGGCCCCAGACCTCGTCGACGAACGGCATCAGGTCCTCGACGGTGGCGGCGTCGAGGTCGCCCCGGGCGAGCTGCTCGGCGATCGCGTGCACCACCTTGCCGAATCCCTGGCTCGAGGAGTCGGTGACGGCACCGCCCGCCTCGCGGGCCAGGAACCATTGCGCGGGGCAGGTCAGGATCGCCTCCAGCGCCGACGCGCTCAGCGTGATCGGACGGTCCTCGGGGCGCACCGCGGCCGAGGCGTACGTCGGGGCTCGCAGCCCCCACCAGGTCGACGGGTCGGCGGAGAGCGCGATCCGCTTGCCGCGCACCTCGGTCGCGGCCAGCATCGCAAGCCTCCTCGCGGCGGCCTCGCGCAGCGCGTCGGGTTGGGCAGGATCCGCGGCGGTGCGGCGTAGCTCGGCGACCAGACCGGCCAGCGACAGCGGTCGGGTCGGCCTGCCGACGCGGTGACGGATCTGGTCCTCACGCAGGCCGAGCTCGTTGATGAACCGCGACGGCTGGTCGCCGTCGTCGTCGGGTGACTTCACCGCGGTCACGACCAGCCGGGACCGGGCACGGGTGGCGGCGACGTAGAAGAGCCGGCGCTCCTCGGCGAGCATCGCCGAGCGGGTCAGCGGCGGCAGCAGCCCGCCGTGACGGCCGTCCGGCAGCGCCGGGGCGATCCGGTCGGGGCCGAGGAGCGAGTCGCGCCGGCGCAGGTCGGGCCAGGCCCCTTCCTGGACGTGGGCGACGACCACCAGACCCCACTCCAGCCCCTTGGAACGGTGGGCGGTGAGCAGCCGCACCGCCGAGCCGCGCACGCCCTTGTCGGCCAGGGTGTCGGCCGGGATCTCCTGGGCACGAAGCGTGGCCAGAAAGGTCTCCACCGAGGTGAACTCCTGGCGTCCCTCGATCTTGGCGGCGGTGTCGAAGAGCGCCACGATCGCGTCCAGGTCGCGGTGCGCCAGCCGCGCCGCCGCACCGCCCGACTCCACCTGCGCCCGCAGCCGCTGCCCCCACTCGGCACCGTCCCACAGCGTCCACAGCACCTGCTCGGCCCCGGCCCCGTCTTTCAGCACGGTCCGCGCCTCGGCAAGCAGAGCCGCAAGCCGGCGGACCCGCCCCAGCACCCGCTCCTCGCCACCCCCGCCGCGACCCCCGCCGGTCGAGCCGCCCCCGCTGGTCGAGCCGGATTCGTGAGGTACGAACGAATCCGTGTCGAGACCAGCGGCGAAACCGGGATCGAGCACGGCGCGGCGTACGAGATCGTGTGCGGCGACGTCGGGAAAGCGAGCCCGCAGGGTGCGGGTGAGCGCGCGGACGTCGGTGGCGTCGAGGCCACCGAGAGGACCGGTGAGCAGCTCCTCGCACCGGTCGGGGCGTACGTAGCGCTCGTCGAGGTCCGACTCGACGTCGGCGTCGACGACGATCCCGAGCGCGTCGAGGAGGACCGCGGCGGCGGGCTCGCGGACCAGCGGGGTCTCGTCGGCGGCGACCTCGACCGGGACACCGGCGGCGGTCAGCGACCGGCGCAGTTGCGGGATCGAGGTGCGGCCCGAGCGCACCAGGACGGCCATGTCGGACCAGTCGATGCCGTCCTCGAGATGCGCGCGGCGGAGCAGGTCGGCGATGTGCTCCGTCTCGGCGCGGTCGGTGTCGAAGGTGAGCACCTCGGCCCGGCCGGGGTCCTGAGCCAGCGGATGCGGGTTTCGGAACGTGTCATAGGCAGCGGAAGGGATCGAGCCGCGCACCGAGATGCCCGCCGCGATCGACCGCGACGCCCGCAGCAGCCGCGATCCGAACCGCCGGGTCGTCCCGAGCGCCACCACCGGCGCGTGCCGGCGTTGCCTGGTCAGGAACTGGGAGGGGAAGTCGAGGATCCCGTTGACGTCGGCGCCCCGGAACCCGTAGATCGACTGGTCGGGGTCGCCCACCACGATCAGGTCGCGCCCGTCACCGGCGAGCGCCTGCAGCAGGGCGACCTGGCTCGGGTCGGTGTCCTGGTATTCGTCCACGAACACGCACGCGAACTCCGCCCGGAGCTCGGCCGCATGCCGCTCGGCCTCGATCACCCCACGCATGATCAGGTCGGGGTAGTCGATCGCCGACTGCGCACCGAGCACGTCGAGATACTGCTCCAGGAACCACCCTGCCGCGACGAACTCTGAGATGCCCTCCTCCCGGCCGAGCGCCACCAGCTGGTCAGGATCCAGACCTCGCTCGCGCGCCCGCGCGATCACGGTCTGCACCTCCCGCGCGAACCCGCGGGTGCCGATCGCCATCCGGAACCGCTCCGGCCACCGCACCGACTCCGGGTGGTCGGCCAGCAGCTCCTGCAGCACCACATCGGCCTCCGGCGCCGAGAGCAGCGTCAGCGGGGCGGCGTAGAGCTCGGCCGGTGCATAGCGGCGCACCAGGCCGTAGGCGAAGGAGTGGAAGGTCGAGGAGACCGCCCCGGACAACGTCCGCCCAAGCCGTGCGGTCACTCGGTCGCGCAGCTGCTCGGCGGCCTTGCGGGAGAAGGTCAGGGCCAGCAGCTGGTCAGGACGTACGCCGCGGTTCTCGATCCGGTCGACCACCGCCTCGACCAGCGTGGTCGTCTTGCCGGTCCCGGGTCCGGCCAGCACGAGCAGCGGTCCGCCGGGATGCTCCACGACCGACCGCTGGTGCTCGTCGAGCACCGGCACACCGACGGCACTCGGCGGCGGGGCAAGGCGGTAGGAGACGGTCACGGGCTCCACCCAACCAGAGAGCACCGACAACCGTCAGGCGTCATGCCCCAGCCGCATCCTCACCTCGACGACGTCGTCGAGATCGAGGCCCTCCGCCTTCCGGACGACCACCTTCAACGGCAGCAGATAGGTGCCGTCCTTGGGGAAGAGCGCGGTGGTGAACGTGGTCTCGCCGATGGTGGCGGTGACGGCGACCTGGCCCCAGTACTCCAGACCCCGGGCATCCTCCTTGAGGTCCTCGGCGTCCTGGACAGGCATCGGCACGTAGTAGAACGGTGCCGGCCCGCGCCACTCGATGACGGCTCCTTGGAACGCGTACTCCATCTCCTACTCCGCGGTGCCTGATTCTGGGGCAAGCTCGAAGTCGTCGAAGTCGAACCCGGGCGAGACCACGCACGAGACGAGCGCGTCCTCGGCCGAGGGGACCGTACGCTGCCACACCCCCGCCGGCACGACCGCCTGCGGCACCTGGCCGGCGGCGACGTCCACCCCGACGAGCACGGTCTCCCCCTCGACCGGAGCCTCGCCGGCGCCGCCGAGCTGGAGGGACACGACGCCGGTGTGCGCCAGCCAGATCTCGTCCGAGGTGACGCGGTGCCACGCGGACGACTCCCCGGCCAGGAGCCGGAAGTAGATCAAGGTCGCGGTCGGACGCACCCGTCCGTCGGGCAGGGTGACGGTCTCGGCAGCAGCCCAGGTCTGCCGGAACGCCCCGCCTTCGGGATGCGGCGCGAGGTCAAGAGCGGAGGTGATGGAGTCAGCGGTCACCCGGCTCATTGTGCCGGGTCTCGTTGGCCGGGTCGTCGGGGAAGCGCGGGTCGCCGAGCAGGTACTGCCAGATCAGTCCCGGCTTCTCGTGCGGAACCCGCTCGGGGCCGCCGACCGAGCGGCCCTCGACCGCGTCCCAGACGGCGTCGACGGGACGGGCCACCCGGCGTACGACCTTTCCGGCCAGGCCCGTGTGCGGCAGGTGGGGATGCGGACGCGAAGGCGCCCTCCGCGCGGCGGCGGCCATCCGCTCCGCGACCAGGAGAAGCTCGTCGTCGGACGCGTCCTCGGCGAGGCGCGAGACCAGCTCGCCCTCCCGCTCCTCCTGGTCGATGAGCGCCTCCTCGACCTCGCCCCACAGCGTGGGCCACCCGTGGGTGGTCTCCCAGGTGGAGCCGTACTCGTGCGCCTTCACGTGGAAGAGCAGCACCTCCAGGTGCCGCGCCGTGGGGAGGTAGTCATGGACCAGACCTGCTCCGCCCTCGCAGTGAGCGGAGACCGCCGGCAAAAGTGCCTCGTCCACCGCGTGCAGGTGGCGGGACGTACCGGCGTTGAACTGGTCGATCGGTGGGCAGCCCCGGCGGGTCTGCTCCGGCCTGGCGATGATGCTCCGAGCGTGGGCCAGGCGCCCAGCGAGCTCGTCGTGCTTGCGTCGCAGCTCATCCTGCAACACGGTCGTGGTGGCCATCTGCCTCACCTCGGCTGCTAGGGGGTCCACCTTCCAGAGTGCGCCTCTTCTCACCCCCGCGCAACAGGCAACCTGCGATCAGACGTCGGCGGGCCGCTCGTTGTAGACCCCGGCCAGGTCCTGGCCGCTCAGCGCCGCGATCGCCGCCATGACCTCGTCGGTCAGGGCTCGGCGGGCCTTGCCGAGAGGTACGCCGTCGAAGCGGCCGGCCACCTGGATCGGCTGCCCGAACTCGACGGTGACCTTCGCCAGCCGCGGCAGGCTCGACCCGACCGGCTGGAGCTCCGCGGTCCCCCGCAGTCCCACCGGCACCACCGGCACGCCGGCGGTCAGCGCCAGGTGCGCGACCCCGGTGCGTCCGCGGTAGAGCAGGCCGTCGCGCGACCGGGTGCCCTCCGGGTAGATCCCGAACGCCTCGCCCTTGTTGAGCACCTCCAGGGCCACCTCCAGCGAGCCGAGCGCGGCCTGCGGGTCGTCGCGGTCCACGGGCAGCATCCCCATGCCCTCGAACCACGCCCGCTGGGCAGCGCCCTTGAGCCCGGTGCCGGTGAAGTAGTCGGACTTGGCCAGGAAGTGCACGGGCCGGGGCGAGACCGACGGGATCACGATCGAGTCGGCGAAGCTGAGGTGGTTGCTGGCCAGGATCACCCCGCCGGCGCGCGGGACGTTCTCGGCCCCGGTCACCGTGGGACGCCAGACCGCGCGGAGAACGGGAGGTACGACGGCGTGGAGGACGCGATACATCACGGGATCATCGTAGGCGGCAACCACATCGCTTCGCGCAGGTCCACAGCCCCCGAGACACGTCGCGGGGTGCCCTCCTCGAGATAGGCCTGCCGGGCCTCCTCCCCGTGGGAGGCGGGGAGCGAGCCATCGGCCCGCACCACCCGCCACCACGGCATCCCCGCGCCCTCGCGCGCCATCACCGAGCCGACCTGCCGAGGCCCGCCTCCGAACTCGTCGAAGAGGGCATCGGCGATCGCACCGTACGTCGTCACCTGCCCGCGTGGGATCCGCTCCACCAGACGCAGAACAGCCTCGACGTACGCCTCCCGGTCGGTCATACCCGGAGGCTAGCGCCTCACAGGACTCCGGTGAACGGCTCGGTGCCGTGAACCAGACGCAGACCGGAGATGCCCGAGGTCGCCTGGGCGTACTCCAGCTCGAGGTCGAGGTCGCCGATGTTGTTGGAGCCCGGGAGCGGGAGCAGGCCGAGCGTCGACAGGGTGCCGACGGCCTTGCCCTCGGAGCTCAGGAAGCCCGATCCGGAGTCACCGGGGATGCCCGGGGTGAGGTTGTAGAGCGGGTGCGACCAACGGGTGCCGCTGTCCCCGAGCGAGAGGCCGATCTTCGGCGAGAGCAGGTCCAGGTCGGCGCGCACCGAGGAGTTTCCGTAGGAGTAGACCCGGTCACCGGCAGCGGTGCCGTCGGTGTCGATGCCGGTCGGACCGCCCCAGATCGGCACGCTCGGGTTGACCTTGCCCTTGTCGCCGGAGCTCACCTTGACCAGCGCGAGGTCGTTGTAGGCGCAGGTGTTCTCGTCGGTGGTGCCGCGCTGCTGCATGGTCACCCACGAGGAGTACGCCAGCGTGCCCTTCCCGATGACGGTGCCCTCGGTCAGCAGCGAACCGCCCTCGTTGAAGGTCACCGGGGTGCCCAGCGGGAGCGACTTGGCCGCGCACCCGTTGGTGTCGGTGGCCTCGCCCAGACCAGCACAGTGGGCGGCGTAGCCGACGTAGACGTTGGCCGCGGAGTCGGTGTAGACGAAGTTGGCGGTGCACTGGGCACCCTTGGTGTACATCTGCACGCCCGGGGTGATGGTGGCCGTGTCGGCCGGAGCCCAGGCGTGGGCCGGTGCCGGGATCAGGGCCGGCACGAGCGCGGCGGTCAGGGCGGTGGCGGCAAACGCTGCGGCGCGGCGTACGGAACGGGTGCGGACCATGTGGGGGCCTCGTCTCTAGAGTGATGTGACTCACAGGTAACGAGGCGCGGTGGCCGGGGGTTACGGGACCGCCACGACCACGGTGTTGCCCTGGAACGAGGTGCCGTCCCAGTCGTCGCAGGTCACCACGACCAGCTTCGGCTCGCCGTCGGTGTCGAAGAGCCTCTTGCTTCGCTTGGCGACCTGTTCCTTGGAGAGGTCGCGCACCGACCGCACGGTGTAGCTGAACTCCTCGTCCTTCGTCCGAACGACGATCTCGTCGCCCTCGTCGACCTCACCCAGCCGGTCGAGGACGCCGCCGCCGTTGTGCAGGGTGTGGCCGACGATCAGCACGGAGCCCTCGTCCGACCCCGGCTTCGCGCCGGCCTTCCACCAGCCCATGAGCGCGGCGTCGGCCGGGGGCGTCAGCGTGCCGTCCTCCATCGCCAGCGGCACCACGTCGGCGTGCACGTTGAGCGACTCGATGGAGACGCCGCGTACCTTGCCCTTCTTCTTCGGCACCTCGGCCAGCGCCTCGGCCGGGATCGACGGGGTCGTCCCCGTCGGGGTCGCGTTGCTCTTCTTCGCGTCGTCGAGCTTGACGTAGTAGTCGTAGGCGGCATAGCCGAGCACGGCGACCGCGACCACGAGAACGACGACGAAGATCTCCCCGAGGAAGGTCCTCAGGCTGGGTTGACCGTTGCTCACTCTGCCGAGCGTGCCACAGCCTCAGCTCGTCTGCGACGGATGGCCAGCCCGGCCCCCGCCCCCATCAGCAGCGCACCCACCCCGGCGAAGACATAGGACGGAGGTACGCCGCGAGTCGGGTCCGCGACGTTCGACTCCAGCCTCTCCGGGTCGATCGCAGTGCCGACGGCCGCGCCGGAGGCCGGCTCCGGTGCCTGGTCGCTCGCGTGGGCAGGGACACCGAGAAGCAGTCCGCCGGCCAGGGTGGCACCGGCGAGCGTCGCGCTGAGACGAGCGCGTGTGGACAACGTCGAATCCTCCGAGGTTCGGGCATTGATGCAACTCCGCCCCCCGCAGCTGCGATCGCAAAACTATCGGTATCGCCACGCACAGATAAAGCCAGCGGCGGCCCCAGAGGAGCCACCGCTGGCCAACAGTTCAGTAATGCTCAGTAGGACGGCTGCGAGGGGTCGATCTGGTTGACCCACGCCACCACGCCACCACCGACGTGGACCGCGTCCGCGTAGCCGGCGCCCTTGGCGATCGCGAGCACCTCGGCGCTGCGTACGCCGCTCTTGCAGTGGAACACGAGCGGCTTGGCGCCATCTGAGGTGAGCTCGGCGACCTGAGGGATCGCGTTGCCATTGAGGAACTCGCCCTTGGGGATCAGGACGGCGCCGGGGATCTTGTTGATCTCGTACTCGTTCGGCTCGCGCACGTCGACGAGGACGAAGTCGCGGCTGCCCTCCTCGCGCTCCTTGATCATCTCGGAGAGCTGGTTGACCGAGATGGTCGAGCCGGCCGCGGCGTCGGCCGCCTCGGTGGAGATCGCGCCGCAGAAGGCGTCGTAGTCGATCAGGTCGGTGACCGTCGCGTTCTCGCCGCACAGCGCGCAGTTGGGGTCCTTGCGGACCTTCAGCTTGCGGTACTCCATCTCGAGTGCGTCATAGATCATCAGCTTGCCGACCAGCGGCTCGCCGATACCGGTCAGCATCTTGATGGCCTCGTTGACCTGGATCGAGCCGATCGAAGCGCAGAGCACGCCGAGCACGCCGCCCTCGGCGCAGGAGGGGACCATGCCCGGGGGCGGGGGCTCCGGGTAGAGGCAGCGGTAGCACGGGGCGTCGTCGGTCAGGGTCGGCGCGAACACCGAGGCCTGGCCGTCGAAGCGGTAGATCGAGCCCCAGACGTAGGGAATGCCCAGGAAGTAGGCCGCGTCGTTGACCATGTAGCGGGTCGCGAAGTTGTCGGTGCCGTCGACGATCAGGTCGTAGCCGGTGAAGATCTCGCGCACGTTGTCGTTGTCGAGCCGCACGTCGTGCAGCACGATGTTGACGTACGGGTTGACCTCCTTGATCGCCGCCGCGGCCGACTCCGCCTTCGGCTGGCCGACCGTCGACTGCTTGTGGATGATCTGGCGCTGCAGGTTGGACTCGTCGACCTCGTCGAACTCGACGATGCCGAGGGTGCCGACGCCTGCCGCGGCCAGGTAGAGCAGGGCGGGCGAGCCGAGACCGCCGGCGCCGATGACCAGCACCTTGGCGTTCTTCAGGCGCTTCTGCCCGGCCATGCCGACGTCGGGGATGATGAGGTGGCGGCTGTAGCGGCGCACCTCGTCGATCGTCAGCTCGTCAGCGGGCTCCACGAGCGGGGCTAGGGACACAACTGCTCCTCAGTTCGGACGTACGTATGCCTACTTGAACACCGCAGGCACATCTCCATGTTCCCTCATAAGTGGGCGAGGCAACGACGCGTCCCGCGATCCGAGTACCAGCGGGTAGGCTGCTGGGGTGACCACGCACCAATCCGAGCTCGACCCCACTCGACCGCGAGGGGCCCGACTGCCCCGAACGGAACGACGAGCCCAGCTTCTCGAATCCGCTCTCGAGGTCTTCGTCGCCTACGGCTTCCATGCCGCCGCGATGGACGACATCGCCGAGAGGGCCGGAGTCTCGAAGCCCGTTCTCTACCAGCACTTCCCCGGCAAGCTCGACCTCTATCTGGCCCTGCTGGAGAAGTCCGCGAACGAGATCATCGATCGCTGCCGGGAGGCCCTGGCGTCGACCGACGAGAACAAGGAGCGCGTGGCCCGAACCGTCGAGGTCTTCTACGACTACGTCGCCTCCGAGTCCGGTGCCTTCCGGCTCGTCTTCGAGTCCGACCTGACCAACGACCCCGCCGTCCGCGAGCAGGTCGACCGGGTCACCAACGAGTGCGCCGAGGTCATCGCCGAGGTCATCGCCGAGGACACCGGCTTCGCTCCCACCGCCTCCCACCTGCTCGCCGTGGGCCTCGTCGGCCAGATCCAGGTCAGCGCTCGCTACTGGCTCCACAACAACGGCGAGCTCTCCCAGGCCGACGCTGCGCGTCTGGTCGCCGGTCTCGCCTGGCGCGGCATCGGCGGCTATCCCAAGACCGACTGAAGCGGCTCGAAGTTCCGCTCGTAGCGCAACGACGGAGTTCCTCATGGTCCGTGTGAGAGGATTCCGAAGCATTGATCGACCCATCGCAAGGAGGACCCGTGGAGGTCAAGATCGGCGTCCAGCAGGCCGCCCGTGAGCTCGTCGTGGAGACCGAGGAGTCCAGCGAATCGGTGGAGAAGCTCATCGCCGACGCCCTCGGCGGCGGCGCTGTGCTCGCTTTGACCGACAGCAAGGGCCGCAAGGTCATCGTCCCGACCGAGAAGCTCGCCTACATCGAGATCGGCCCGGCCAAGGTCGGCAAGGTCGGATTCGCCGGCTGAACCGCTCCGGACCGTTCGGCTCAGGGATGCCCCTGATTCCGGTGGCGAACTTCCGGGTTTAGGCCATGTTGCCCGTGCATTCCCGTCTCAACAGGTGCAATATCGAGAGATAGGCGCTTTTCATGGCGCCCTCACAACCTGAAGGGATCTGGGCATGATCGGGACCATCATCACCGTCCTCGTCGGTGGCGTCATCATCGGGCTCCTCGGCAAGTTCCTCGCCCCGGGCAGCCGGGACAACATTCCGTTCTGGCTCGTCGTGGTCTGCGGAATCGTCGGCATGCTCGTCGGCGGCTGGCTCTACTACGCCATCTTCGGCGTCGCCGGCAACGTCGCGGGCAACCCGAACTACGACATGTGGAACACGTCCAAGGGCATCGACTGGTGGCGTCACCTCTGGCAGGTCGTCGTCGCGGCCATCGCGGTCGTCGTGGCCGCTGGTGTCACCGGAAGGTCCAAGGCCTGAGCCTCGCCCAGGTCACTCGAAGCGGTCCCGCCCCTCCGGGGGTGGGGCCGCTTCTGCATGTACGCGGCCCCGGCACGATCACCAGTTGCGCTGAGCCGGCGGCTCCGGCGGCACCACGTCCGGCGGCCTGATGACGTAGACGATCCGCCCGGAGCGGGCCCAGGCGCGGTCGAGCTCGCCCGCGTCGTAGGTCGCCCGCACCTCCGCATCGCTGAGGATCCTGTGGGAGGCGGGGTCGTGGACGACGGGATCGCCGTCCTCGTCGAAGCCGGTCAGCACGAGCAGGTGACCGTTGGTCACGTACCCGGCGCCGGTCAGCTCGCCGTCCTGGTGCGAGACGGCCAGCACGAGCGGGATCCCGGCCTCGAGGAACCGGGCGGCCTCGGCGAACGAACGGAGCCTGGTGACGTACGCGACCAGGCCGCGGGTGCCTGCATAGGCGGTGTTGAAGGCCCAGTTGCCGGCACCACCGAAGGACTCGTCGTAGACCTCTCTGACGGTGAACGGCACCTGCGGGTCGGGGGTCTCGTAGTCCACCCAGGCGGTCTCGGCGGGCGTCGGCCCGACACCCCAGAAGTCGGCGATCATCGCCGTCGAGGCGGCACTGCACCAGGACTGCCCGCCACCGTCCCAGTGCGGGTAGCGGTCACGGTGGAGCTGCTGCGAATAGGTGGGTACGCCACCCACGACCGTCCCGCGAGGCGCCGCCCCCGGGGCCGGCGCCGAGTCCCGGGCGCCGGCCGAGACCATCGCCCCGAGCAGGCTCGCCCGGGGCAGGCCTCCGGCAGGACCGTGCAGGCTCAGCCGCAACGAGAACGCCGAGAACCTGCGCCCGTCCCGCGCCAGGATGGTGTCATCGGCCGGGGTCGCCACCGGGTCGTCCTGACCGGCGACGGAGGTGGAGGTGATGGCCGGGTCCGAGGACCAGCGAGCCAGCACCAGCCAGCCGCTTCGCTCCCCCGACTCGGCAACCACCTGAGCCGCGACCTCCACCCAGGTCCCGGGCGGGGTCACCACGTTCCAGGAGGCGACCAGCTCGTCGAAGCAGAACCCCGGGCTGACCTCGGGAGACGTCCACACACCGGCTTCGGGGACGATCTGGGTCCCTGACCAGCCGGTGAAGAGGATGTCAGTGCTCAAGCCCGAGCTTGCCCATTCGCTCGACGTGGCGCTGGGTGAGCCGGGTGAGCATCTCGCCGATGGTGCCGAGGTCGAGACCCGGAAGGTGGCCGCCGGCGATCAGATCGCTGAGCCCTTCGCGGGTGGCCGCGACCTGCTGGGCCTGGGTGATCGCCTCGCCCATGAGGCGCCGGCCCCACAGCGCCAGCCGTCCGCCGATGAGGTGATCGGCCTCGATGCCGGCCCGCACCCGGTCCACCACGAAGTCGGCACGGCCGGCGTCCTCGAGGGTGGTGACCACGAGCTTGTGAGTGTCCTCGTCGAGGAACCCGGCGACCTCACGGTAGAAGTCGTTGGCGAGCCCGTCACCGACGTACGCCTTCACCAGCGACTCCCACCAGTCCGCGGGCTTGGTGTGGATGTGGAACTCGTCGAACCCCTCGCGCAGCGGCTCCATGGCCGCGTACGGGTCGGTCCCGAGCTCCACCAGCCGGTCGAGGACCGGCTGGATCTTGGCGTGCTGGGCGGCCGCCATCGCGAGCAGAGCCGTCTTGTCCTCCAGGGAGGGCGCCATCTTGGCGTCGTCGGTCAGCCGCTCGACTGCCGAGACCTCGCCATAGGCGACCGCTCCGAGAAGGTCGATGACGGCGGCCTTGTAAACAGGATCACCGAACGGATCCTGAGGACCCGTGAACTCTGACGATGCAACCACGGGAGAACCCTACCGATAGAATGCCTTTTGACCGACCCAGCGCCGCTGATATTCAACTTTCATATCGCGGCGGCTCGGATCCCGTATGTGCGCGGCGTGGCACTCGCTTGGCAAGCTCGAGACACCCGTGAGTCGCTCGCCGCATTCGATGAGACAAGCGAGTAGCGACGAAATCATGACAACGTTCAAGGACCTCGGGGTTCATCCCGAGATCTGCGCTCCGCTCGAGCGCAAAGGCATCACCACCCCCTTCGCCATCCAGGAGATGACCCTCTCGGTCGCCCTGCAGGGCACCGACCTGATCGGCCAGGCCCGCACCGGGTCCGGCAAGACGCTGGCCTTCGGCATCCCGGTCGTGCAGCGCAGCGTGTCCCCCAAGGACCCTGACTACATCGACCTCCCGCAGGGCAAGCCCCAGGCCCTGATCGTGGCTCCGACCCGCGAGCTGGCCATGCAGGTCTCGGCCGAGATCTCGCTGATCTCCCAGGACCGCGGCCTCCGCGTGCTGACCGTCTACGGCGGCGCCGGCTACGACCCCCAGATCGACGCGCTGGAGAAGGGCGTCGACATCGTGGTCGGCACCCCCGGCCGCCTGATCGACCTGGCCAACCGGAAGGTCCTCGACCTCTCCCACGTGCACGCCCTCGTCCTCGACGAGGCCGACGAGATGCTCGACCTCGGGTTCCTGCCCGACGTGGAGAAGCTCGTCACCCTCACCCCGGAGACCCGCCAGACGCTGCTCTTCTCGGCCACCATGCCGGGTGCGATCGTGGCCCTGGCGCGCTCCTACATGCGCCACCCGATGAACATCCGCGCCGAGTCGGCGAGCGAGCGCGAGACGGTGCCCGCCACCGCGCAGTTCGTCTACCAGGCCCACGACCTCGACAAGCCCGAGATGATCGGCCGCCTGCTGCAGTGCGAGGACCACGACAAGGTCGTCGTCTTCGCCCGCACCAAGCGGCAGGCGCAGCGCGTGGCCGACGACCTCGCCGAGCGCGGCTTCGTGGCCTCTCCCCTGCACGGGGACATGCAGCAGGCCGCCCGCGAACGGGTGATGCAGAAGTTCCGTGACGGCAAGGTCGAGGTCCTGGTGGCCACCGACGTCGCCGCCCGCGGCATCGACGTCACCGGCGTCTCCCACGTGGTCAACTACACGACCCCCGACGACGAGAAGACCTACGTCCACCGCATCGGCCGCACCGGCCGCGCCGGCGCCACCGGTGTCGCGGTCACGTTCGTCGACTGGGCCGATCTCCACAAGTGGAAGATGATCAACAAGGCTCTCGACCTTCCCTTCGACGAGCCGGCCGAGACCTACTCCTCCTCGGAGCACTTCCTCCACGACATGGGCATCCCGAAGGGCACCAAGGGCCGGATCAAGGCCGCCGCGCCCGCGAAGCCCAAGGACAAGGAATCCGGCAAGGACGGCGAGAAGCGCGAGCGCGCTCCCCGCAACCGCGACCGTCAGCGCACCCGTTCGCGCGGCGGCCAGGTCGTCGACAAGTCCGCTGCTGGGGCTGCCACCGAGTTCGCCGAGTCCACGGGGCCCGCCGACGGCGAGGCCAAGGCTGAGGGCGCCGCGCCCCGTCGTCGCCGTCGCCGCCGCTCATCGGGCTCGGGCGGTTCCGCGCCCAAGGCCGACGCCTGAGCCAGATCCAGGCTAAGGAACCACGACCACTTTGGTGCCGAGCCGCGCGAAGCGCCACATCGCCTTCGCGTCCGGCTCGGCCTGGCGGATGCACCCGTGCGACAGCGGTGTGCCGAGCTGGGCGCGGGTCTGCACGCGCTTGCCCTTGTCCACCGGGATGTTGTGGAAGCCGATCGCGGCTCGGGGGCCCTTGGTGAAGCGTACGAACCACTTCATCCGGCCCGAGTCGTCGATCCCCTTCGCGTGCTCGGAGCGGGAGAAGACCTTGTAGGTGCCGGGCTCGAGGTTGTCGTAGACGCTGCCCGAGACCGGATACGTACGCCGCGTCCGATCGCCCGCGGACACGATCCAGACCCGCTGACGGCTGATCGAGAAGACGGCCCGGCGACCGGTGCCGGAATCGTCCGGGAGCACCTTCTCCGCGGCGGCTGTCCGCGCGTCGACGTGGCGGTCGATCGCGGCCTCACGCTGGCCGTCGTGCGGCCAGACCGGAGTGCGGGCCGCGCCGTCCGCGCCCAGCTTCATCCCGCTGCCGGCCGCGCTGGGCCGGCCGTTGGCCACCGGCTCGGCGACGACCTCCATGCCGACGTACAGACCGGCCGATGTCAGCAAGGACGCGACGAAGAGCATCTTGGTGCGCCGAAGGGGCCGCGATCGCATGTGCCGCCCAGTGCTGTTCACTTCTCCATCACGCGCCCGAGTCCCCCTGCGAAATCCACATCGATCATCATCCAAACACGTATCACCGCAAGTCAACTGTCACACGACAGACAGAAACCGTGATTCCGCTGGCGAACCGACGGCTGGACGCCGGAGGCGTCAGCGCGTCTTGCGCCTGGATCGCCCTCGCGGGCCGTGGTGGCAGGATTGCCCCATGTCGAACCCCACCTCCCTGATCACCGGCGCAACCGCCGGCATCGGACTCGCCTTCGCGCAGCAGCTCGCTGCCCGCGGACACGACCTCGTCCTCGTCGCCCGTGACGAGGAGCGCCTCGACGGCGTCGCCAAGAATCTGACGGACGCTCACGGCATCGGTGCCGAGGTGCTCCGCGCCGACCTGACCGACAGCGCCGATCTGGCCAGGGTCGAGGCCCGTCTGGCCGATGCCGACCACCCGATCGACCTGCTGGTCAACAACGCCGGTCACGGCCTCAAGCGCCGCTTCCTCGACAACACCGCCGACGAGGAGACAGCGATGGCGGAGGTGCTCGTGATCGCCCCGTTGCGCCTCTCCCACGCCGCGCTGGGCGGCCAGGTGGCCCGCGGCCACGGCGGCATCATCAACGTCGGCTCCGTCGCCTCCTACCTTCCCCGCGGCACCTACTCGGCTGCCAAGGCGTGGATCAACTCCTTCACGGAGTGGGCCCACAACGAGTACGCCGGCCAGGGCATCAAGGTCATGGCCCTGCTGCCGGGATTCACCAAGACCGAGTTCCACGAACGCCTCGGCTCCGGCTACGACTCGGCCCCCTCCTGGATGTGGCTCGATGTCGACGACCTGGTCCGTGAGGCGCTCGAGGACTACGACGCCGACAAGACCTTCTCGATCCCGAGCAAGCGCTACAAGGCCCTGGCCACCATGGCCCGGGTGGTGCCGTCGGGCGTACTCCAGAAGTTCCAGTCCCTCGGCCGCAAGTAGTCCCAGACGGTCGCGCCCATTACCCGCCGGTAGATGGGCGCGTACGTCTGAAACTAACCGGCGCGCTGCCGGAGGAAGCGATCCCGCTGCCAGGCCGTGAGGGCTCGCCGCTCCGCCACCGTGTCCGTCAGCACCCACCACGGCGGCGGGGTGATCGTCCAGGTGCGCTCGCTCACCGGTGTACGTCTCGCTCGTGCTCGCGCATCCCGGGTCCGCCTCATGAAATCGGCGGGCTGGGGCAGGTCGGAGGCGACCATCGTGACGTACTCCAGCCCGACCCGTCTGAAGTCACCCTCCCGCCGCAGGTCCTTCGCACGCTGCTTCCCGGCCAGATGCAGCTCGCCGTCGTACTCCCCCACCAATCCGGCCCGGAGATCGAGCACGTCCGGAGTCCCGATGTGGCGTCCCTCGAGGTCGAACACCGGCCTGTTGCAGACGACATCGGCAAGCCCCATCCGGACCGTCCAGGTCAGCCGCAGGTCGACCTCCGGCGGGGACCAGACGTTCTCCTCGGCATACCGAAGAGCCCACCGGAGGAGGTCGATCCCGGCCCACGCGGTGAGTGTCTCGGCGTAAGCCCGCATCTCCTCGAGCGAGATCAGGTCGCTCGCCGCCACCAGGTCCAGCCACCGCACCGCTGCCACCGGCGAGGGCGCACGACGCACTTCGAAGGCCGTGGACCGCAGCGGCCCGGTGACGACCACCCCGTCGTGGGACAGTCTCTCGCCGGGCAGCAGGCGCTCGTGGCTCACCTCGATCCCCGGCCGCGGCCGGACGCGGCAGCCAGGAGTCACGACGGTGACCGGACGTCGGCTCCCGTGGTCATCGCAGCCGTCGATCCACCTGACGTTGCGCCAGGCAAGAGCGGCCCAGCCGGTGAGTGCGCCGTCGCCCGGCACCAGCACCGAGGCCTCGAGCACACGCTGCTGCGGCGACTCCCCATCGACGTCCGACGGAACGTAGAACCCTCGCGACGAGCGCCGCCATGCCCGGCCACGGGCCTGTTTCGGGGTCGGCCCGCTCGTCCCCGCACGGTCCACCGGCACCGGCCGCACGAGGCCTGGCCGCCCGACGAGGTCGGGCGGCCGGACGTGCAACACCCGAGCGCTCATGCCTCACATCATGGGCGCGACCACCGACACTTCTCCCGAGCCTCAGACAGCGACCCAGAATCAGGCGTTCGCGATGAAGGTCGTGACCGCGTCGGCGACCATCTGAACGGCGATCGCCGAGAGGAGCAGACCGGCGATCCTGGTGATGAGCAGGACGCCGGACTCCTTGAGGACCTTGAGGATCGGGACGGAGAAGATCATTCCGAGGAGCAGGGTGAGGTGCACGACGACCAGGCCGAGGCCGAGCCCGAAGCCGTCCGCGACGGAGTCGACGTCCTGGGTGAAGACCATGGTGGCGACGATCGCACCCGGGCCGGCCAGGAGCGGGGTGCCGAGAGGCACCATCGCCACGTTGGCGCCCGCGGCGGCCACCGGGTCGTCGAAGTTGTCGGTCAGCAGCTCGAGCGCCACCAGCAGCAGGAGCAGGCCGCCGGCGCACTGCAGCGCCTCGAGGGAGATGTGCAGGTAGTGCAGGATCGCCTGTCCGAACAGCGCGAAGATCGTGATCACCAGGAAGGAGACGGCGACCGCGAGGACCGCCGCCCGACGCTGCTTGCCCGCTGACTGGCCGGCGGTCAGCGAGAGGAACACCGGGATCGTTCCGACCGGGTCCATGATCACGAAGAGCGTCACGAACGTGGAGACGAAGATCTCGGTCAACGTACGACCTCGGGGGCGGCTCGTCCGGAGGCGGCCGCGGCTGCGGCGGCGCGCTCCAGGAGCCGCTCGTACTCAGCGGGTGCAGTGGTGTTCACTCCCAGATGGTGACCCACCTTCCCGGTGCCGTGGTAATCGCTGGATCCGGTCACCACGAGGTCGAGGTTGCGGGCGATCACGCGCAGCTTCTCGCGCACTTCCGGGCTGTGATCCTGGTGGTCGACCTCGAGCCCGGACAGGCCCGCGTCGACCAGTGCGGAGAGGGCTGCCTCGTCCGGCTGCTCGCGTCCGGAGCGGCCCCAGGGATGGGCGATCACGGTGACTCCCCCGGCGGCGGCGACCGTGCGGATCATCGGCTCGAGCGGGGCGGCGTAGCGGTTGACGTACGCAGGCTTCCCGGCGCCGAGGTAGCGGTTGAACGCCTCGTCGCGACTGGCCACGTAGCCCTTGGCGACGAGCGCGTCAGCCAGGTGCGGGCGCCCCGAGGCGGCGGCGTCACCGGAGACGGCCGCGACGTCCTCGAGGGACACCTCGATGCCGAGACGGGCCAGCCGGGCCAGCATCAGCGGCAGCCGTCCGTCGCGGCCGGCCAGGACACGGCCGAGCTCCTCGACCAGCGGCGGGTGGGTCCGGTCCGGCAGGTAGGCCAGCAGGTGCACCCCGTGGCCGGCGTGGATGGTGCTGATCTCCATGCCCCGCACCAGCTCGATCCCGGCCTCGACCGCAGCAGCGGCCGCCTCGTCCCAGCTGTCGGCGGTGTCGTGGTCGGTGATCGCGACGACATCGAGGCCCGCAGCCTTCGCCGCGTGAACCAGCTCGGTGGGCGAATCGGTCCCGTCGCTCACCCGCGAGTGAGTATGGAGGTCGATGCGCACCCGCCCATCCTAGGGCGCGTTCCACCAAGATCCACCGGGGCCACCGAAGGGCAGCTCGACCATCTGTACGCCCAGGTCGTCGACCTGGCGCAGGTGCCAGCCGTCCTGGAGCATGAGCATCGCTGTGGCCGGGCGGAAGACCAGCCACAGCCAGCGGCCGGCGGCCTCGCCGACGACCACCGAGCGCTCCCACTCCTCGGCGCCGTTGGTCCACTGGGTGATCGGCCACAGCGGCACCAGCTGCCGCTGCCCGGCGACCCGGACCTTCGTCGTGGGCGGTCCGGTGCAGGCGTCGATGCCGGGGTCCGGTCCTTCCGTACGCGCGCACCGCGCGCCCAGCCCGACGCCGGCTTCCTCGGTGACGACGGTCATCTCGACCGGTCCGTCGTCCGGGGTCACCCCCGTCAGCGTGAGCAGCGTCGCCGAGCCCTTGGCCTCGTCGCTGACAACCGCGAGGTCGGCGATCGACCAGCCCGACTCGACCGGCCAGGGAACGTAGGTGGGCACGTCACCGGCCAGCGAGAGGACCTGCACCAGGTCCTCGTAGGAGGCCACGTCCGAACGCCACATCGGCGTCACCACACCGTGCTCGGGACACGACTTGCTGCCGCCGGCACCGATGCTTGCCACCGGAGTCGCGCAGCGTGGACAGCCAACCGCAAGAGCCACCCCCTAACGGTGACCCGTGCCATCCGTCTGGTCAAGCCGTCCGGTCACGCGTCCGCGGCTTGTTTCGCGCGCGTGCGGGTGATTGCCCACTCGATCAGGTCGGCGAGCGCAGCCACCGCGTCGTCGGCCGCGTGGCCGGACTGAGCGAACTCGCCGGGCGCCCACTGCGGGACCGTCTCGGGGCCCCACCCCGGGCGAGACCCGACGGTGGCCCGCTCGAGCAACCACCCCCGCAACGGTACGTGGGTGGCGGCCGCCACCGCCGCGATCCGGTCCTCGGTGACCGTCGACGGATCCGTACCGCTGACCTCGACCGGGGTGAGGTCGGCCCAGTCGCCGTGCAGGACGACGCCCTGACGCTGCAGTGCGGCGACCTGCTGCCGTGCGCTCCTCTCGACCCACGGCGCGACCCGCAGCCCGAGCCGCTGGTCCTCGACGTCGAGGTCGCGCATGAGCCGCTTGGCGAGCACGTGCTTGCGGAGCCGGATACCGGCCGGGAACCGCAGACCCCGTCGCTCGAGCTCCAGGTTGAGGCGGCGCAGCACGTCGGCGCGTACGACGCCGAGGGAGGCGTTCCGCGACATCGGCGTCGAGACGTCGCCGAACCCGAAGCCGATCACCTCGCCGAACCGCTCCAGGAGCACCTCGGACGGACCTCCCGGTGGGGGCACGGTGACCACGTGCACCGGCCCGGCGACGCTCCAGCGCTTCGCGATCGCCGCCGCGTCCTGCTCCTTCCAGAACCGGTTCGTGCTGGTCATCAGGTCGGGCAGCGACCACCGGGGCCGCGTCTGCCTCGCCGACGCGAGGAACTCGGGCCAGGTCCACAGCTCGCCGTTCTGCACCACCTCCTGCCACATCGCCGGCAGGTTGCGGTTGAGGTCGCGTACGGAGACCACGATCTCGACGGAGGCGAAGGACCGGGCGACCTCCTCGACCACAGCGGCACCGGCCGGGGCGAGCAGCTCGGCGGAGACGACCGCGGTTCCGGGCCAGGCGTCGATCTCCTCGACGAGCCTGCCCCAGGACCCGTCGATCGAACGGTCGCCAGCCAGCGACCGCGCCCGGCCGCGGGCGTCCCAGACCGCGTCGACCTGTTCTCGCCAGCTCTTTCCCGGGACGAGTATGCCGAGTTCACGCAGGTGTTCTCGATGCGCGAAGAGCGCATGTTGCAGGGACGTGGTCCCTGACTTCATCGTGCCGACATGGACGATCACACGACGTGCCACAACTACCCCTTCCAGCGGCCGCGGGATGGTACGGCCGCCCTCCAGAGGTAGTGATCCAGCCTGTGCGTTCGACCCGGGCCGGCTATGGAGGGGCTATGTGTTCCAGCTCTTCAGGACCGGCTGCCCGTGGTAAGCATCCAGCAGCGAGACGGTCGCGGTGTCCAGCCTGAAGAGCCGTCCTTCGGTGACCGGGAGGCCCAGCCACACCGCGGCCAGGGCGCACAGCGCGTGTCCGTGGGAGAAGACCAGGGTGTCGCCGTCGCGCTCGCGGGCGGCCGAGACGACTCGGCCCAGCCTCTCCTGGACGGCGGCCGCGGCCTCTCCCCCGGGCGTCTTCGCGGTCCACAGGCTCCAGTCGGGGTCGGTGCGGTGGATCTCGTCGGTGGTGATGCCCTCGTAGTCGCCGTAGTCCCACTCGACCAGGTCGTCGGTGACGACCGCGTCCGGGAAGCCCGCGAGCTCAGCCGTACGCAGCGCCCGCTGTCGCGGGGAGGTGAGCACGGCGGCGTACGTCCGCTCGGCGAGCCGGGACGCGAGCTCCTTGGCTGCCTCCTCCCCCTCGGGCAGGAGGGGAAGGTCGGTGCGGGAGGTGTGCCGGCCGTTGAGGGACCACTCGGTGGTGCCGTGCCTGACGAGGTAGAGGGCCATGCCCCCATCCAACCAGCCATCGGCCCGGCCGAGTCCTCAGGCCCGAGTGATGAACCGGTTGACCTCGCGGACGAACAGGTTGGGCGCGAGATCGGCCGCCGTCGAGAGGGCCCTGGCCGGAAGACCGACGGTGGTGTGCACCTTCGGCAGCCGTCCGCGCAACCCCTTGCGCGGCTGCGCCATCTCCCAGACCTGGTCGGCGACGTCCTCGACGGTCAGCCGGATACCGAGAGTCTCATGAGAGGCGGCGGCGTTGCCGTCGAGCAGCGCGGTCTTCACCCACAGCGGCCAGACCGCCTGCACCCGGATGCCCTCCTTGCGCCACTCCAGCTCCAGCGCCTCGGTGAGTCCGCGCACGGCGTACTTCGACGCGCTGTAGGAGGCGATCTCCGGCTGCCCGTAGATCGCGCTCGCGCTGCAGACGTTGATGACGCCCGAGCCAGGGGTGGCCCGCAGATAGGGGTACGCGGTGTGGCAGCCGTTGATCACGCCGTTGACGTTGATCTCGATGGTCTGGTGGTGCTGGGCCAGGTCGACCTCGGCCAGGCGCCCGGCGCGCAGGATGCCGGCGTTGTTGACCAGCAGGTCGAGGCGACCGCCCGCGGCGGTGGCGAACTCCTCCAGCGCCGCGTTCCAGGACGCGGGGTCGGTGACGTCGAGCGCGCCACCGATGGCGTTGTCGGAGCCGAGGAGACCTGCCGAAGCGGAGCCCGAGGCAATCGACTGGGCGACGTTCCTGGCGAGCTCGGCGTCGATGTCGTAGACACCGACGAACCAGCCCTCGGACGCGAACTTCTCGACGATCGCCTTGCCGATCCCCTGGGCGGACCCGGAGACGAAGAGAGCTTTCTTGCCTGCCATGACGTACGTCCTTACACGGGGATGAGCGCCCAGTAGTCGAGGTCGAGCAGCACACCGGGGGCGTACTTTCCGTCCTCGCCGCGCAGCGTCATCGACTCGTCGCGCCCCTTGGTGGCGACCAGTCGCAGCCGGAGCGCACCGACCCCGGGGGCGTCGGTCTCGGCACGGTCGAGCACCTCGGACCAGGCGTAGACGGTGTCGCCGGCGAAGGCCGGAGAGGTGTGGGCGCCGGCGTTGATCCCGGCGATGAGCTGGGCGTTGGCGAGGCCGTTGAACGAGAGCGCCCGGGCCAGCGAGATGATGTGGCCGCCGTAGACGAGGTTGCGGCCATCGGGCCGTGCCTCGACGTTGAAGTGCACCTTCGCGGTGTTCTGCCACAGCCGGGTCGCCTGCTGGTGCTCGGAGGCGGTCAGGGTCACCCCGTCGACGTGGTCGATCTTCTCGCCGATCTCGTAGTCGGCGAGCCGGTGCGGCTCACCGGCGGCGGTGAAGTCGTACGCGGAGAAGTCCAGGCCGTTCGGCACGATCAGGTTCTTCGGGTCCACCACCGCGGCCAGCTCCGGGATCACCGTCTCGGGGGCGGCAGCCTCCTGGTCCCGCTTGTGGACCATCACCCAGCGCGCCCAGTCGATGGCGACCTCGCCGCGCTGGTTGGTGGAGGTCGAGCGTACGTAGACGACGCCGGACTTGCCGTTGGAGTTCTGCTTGAGACCGATGACCTCGGACTTCGTCGAGAGCGTGTCGCCCGGCACCACCGGCTGGTGGAAGCGGCACTCGGCGTAGCCGAGGTTGGCGACCGCGTTCAGCGACACGTCCGGGACCGTCTTGCCGAAGGCGATGTGGAAGCCGATGAGCTCCTCCACGGGGTGCACCCCCAAGCCGACGGAGGCCGCGAAGGCGGCGCTCGAGGGCACCGCGAAGCGGGTCGGGTAGAGCGACCCGTACGCAGCCCGGTCGCCCTCGGTCACCGTGCGCGGCGTGGCGTGCTCGATGACCTGGCCGACCGAGAAGTCCTCGAAGAAGTTCCCGGGGTTCGTCTTGCTCATCTGCGGCCTCTCGTCGGTGAGTCTGGCGGTGCGTTGATTACCGGACGGTAACCTAGTTCAGACGATCCCGTGGAGGCGTTCCGGGATGCGTAACAGCGGCTGGTTGCGGAGGTTGTCGATGTGGCCCGGGCCGACGGCGCGGTGCACGCCGTCCTCCTCCCGGACGAGCCTGGCCGGCAGTACCGAGGCCGGGTCGAACTCCTCGACATCGGCGCTCACCGAGGCGGTCGCGGCGGTCAGCAGGCCGGCGAGATCATCACCGGACCTTCCCCACGAGCTGCCCTTGCCGCGGCCCACCGCCTTGGCGAGCTCGTTGCGGCGGTCGGCCTGTCGTCGCAGCAGATCCAGGTCGGCGAACTTCATGTGGAGCATGAACAGCCCGGGATCGGGCACGTACGGCGCCTTGATCCCGTGGGAGGCGAGCGTCCATGCGGCCGGCACCCGTTTGACCGACGGCTTGCACATCAACGACGCGAACTGGGCGTACGACCGCTGGCCCGTGATCGGCTTGCCGCTGACCAGCGGCCCCTCGACCGCGGTGTGGTGGACGATGTTGAGGGCGAAGGGGGCGATCACCCGCTCGGGCCGCCGGGACAGGTAGTCGGACAGGTTGGCGTACTTCGCCGGGTCCGGGACCAGGAACTCGTCCACGTCGGTGAAGATGACCACGTCGTAGATCCCCAGGAGACCGTGGGCGACCCCGCTGGCCAGGCCCATCCGGCCGGCCTCGAAGTTGCCCTTCCGGAAGCCCGGCAGGCGCTGGACCGTGCACGCGAGGTCGTCGGTCGAACCGTCGGTCGAACCGTCGTCGAAGACGATCAGGTTCTCGTGACCCGCCGCTCGGCCGTAGTGGTCGACCCATCGAGCGAGCATCTCGCCCTCGTCGCGGGCGATCGTGAGCACCGCGATCCGTGGCAGCGCGGCCGACGTGCCACGTGCCTCCTCGGCGAGTCTGCGACGACGGCGCAGGCTCCAGCTGCTTGACAAAGAGTTCCCCCGAATATGTGTGTGTTGAGGTCCTACGTACGGACCAGCTCCTCTCGCCGGACGGACCACTCCACGAGGTCGGCCAGGGCGGAGACGGCACGTGCCGGGGCCTTGCGGCCCTCCCCCGGGTCGACGGCCTCACCAGGGATGGTCGGGTCGGCGAGCTTCTTGTCGAGGTCCGTACGCAGCGCCGCATAGGAAGCGACCGCGGCGTCTCGAACCTGCTTGTCGGTGACCTTGCGCGGGTCGATCCCGTGTACGTCCACAGGGGCCAGGTCATCGAGATCCCCGTGGATGGTCGTGTCCAGGCCGCGCAGCTCGGCGGCCTGGTCGCGGGTGAACCCCGCGGTCCAGCGCGGTGCCTGGAGCCCGATACGCGGGTCGTCGACCGTCAGGTCCGGCATCAGACGCTTGCCGAGGACGTGCTTGCGCAGCCCCATCGCCGCCGGATAGGCCAGGCCACGCCGGTCCAGCTCGGCGTTGAGGCCCCTGAGCACCTCGACGGTCGCGGCGCCGAGGGAGGTGTTCTTCGGGGGCGGGCTCTGCATCCCCTCGGGGTCGAAGCCCATCGCCGCACCGAAGCGCTCCAGCAGCAGGGTCGCCGGGCTGCCCGGCGGCGGCACGGTAACCAGGTGGAGAGGTCCTGCCTGGCCCCAGCGCCGGGCGATGGCGACCATGTCCTGCTCGGCCCAGAACCGCTTGCCGGGCCCGGAGCGACGGCGCTCGGGGGAGCCCGGACGGCTCTTGTTGACCGCGGCGAGGAACTCCGCCCAGGTCCAGTCCACGCCGTTCTGGACGAGCTCCTGCCACATCGACGGGATCTGCCGGTTGATGTCACGCAGCGAGAGCACGATCTCGGGAGTCACACCCGCGAAGCTCGTCGCCACCCGCTCGACCGTCTCGGGCCCGACCGGTGCGAGCAGCTCGACGGAGATCAGCGCAGTGCCGTCCCAGGCGTCGACCTCGGCGACCAGACGGTCCCAGGCTCCGGCGACCGAGTTCCCCTGCGGGTGCTTCCGGCGGCCCTTCACGTCGAGGACGGCCTCGATCTGGTTGCGCCAGCGCGTGCCGGGGACCAGGAACCCACGCTCCGCGAGGAGAGCCTTGTTCTTGTACAGGGCACCCTGCAGGAACGTCGTCCCCGATTTCATCGCCCCGACATGGAGCACTACGCGGCGCGCCAACTTCTCGTTACCTCTCGACCAGACCTACCCGACACCCCCGAGGGGGCATCGTAGCCTCAGGAGCCGCCGCCGCCCGCCTTCCGGCGGTGCATCTTCGGTGCGCCACCCACTACCTCGGACCCGTGCGCCTTCTCCTTGGCGCCCGCACTCTCGGCGTGTGCGTGGTCGTTGTTGTTCTTCTTCTCCAGCGCCTCGCGCATCTTGGCTTTGAGATCGTCGTTCGTCATCGCTCTCCCTGAATCGGCGTTGCTGGATCGTTGGTCGGGTTGACCCCAACCTACGACAACGACCCTGCCGAAACCATCGGTTTCGGCAGGGTCGTCGGTGCGACCGCGAAAGCGCAGGCTCAGCTTCTGTAGTCCTTGAGCAGCGAACGCCCGATGATCATCTTCTGGATGTCGCTGGTGCCCTCACCGATCAGCATGAACTTGACCTCGCGCATGATCCGCTCGATCTCGTACTCCTTGGAGTAGCCGTAGCCACCGTGGATCCGGAAGGAGTCCTCCACGACCTCGTTGGCGTACTCGGAGGCGACCATCTTGGCCATCCCGGCCTCCACGTCCATCCGCTTGCCGGTGTCCTTCAGACGCGCGGCACGGACCATCATGTTGTGGGAGACCTCGACCTTGGTGCCCATCTCCGCCAGACGGAACAGGATGGCCTGGTGCTCGGCGATCTTCTTGCCGAAGGTCTGACGCTGCTGGGCGTAGGCGATCCCGAGCTCGAAGCCACGGATCGCCAGACCACACGCACGAGCGGCCACGTTGACGCGGCCGACCTCGACACCGTCCATCATCTGGAAGAAGCCCTTGCCCGGGGTGCCACCGAGGATCTGGTCGGCCGAGATCTTGTGACCCTCGAAGATCATCTCGGTCGTGTCGATGCCCTTGTAGCCCATCTTGTCGATCTTGCCGGGCACCGTGACGCCCTGAGCGGTCTCGCCGAAGCCCGGGGTCTTCTCCACCAGGAAGGTGGTCATGTTCTTGTAGACGCTCTCGGCGCCCTCGTCGGTCTTGGTCAGCACCGCGACCAGCGTGGAGGAACCACCGTTGGTCAGCCACATCTTCTGGCCGGTGATGCTGTAGGACCCGTCCTCGAGCTTGGTCGCCTTGGTCGACACCGCGCTCACGTCGGAGCCCAGACCGGGCTCGGACATCGAGAACGCACCGCGTACCTCGCCGGTCGCCATCCGCGGCAGGTAGTTCTGCTTCTGCTCCTCGGTGCCGTGCTGCATCAGCATGTAGGCCACGATGAAGTGGGTGTTGATGACGCCGGAGACCGACATCCAGCCGCGGGCGATCTCCTCGACACACAGCGCGTACGTCAGCAGCGACTCACCCAGACCGCCGTACTCCTCCGGGATCATCAGCCCGAAGATGCCCAGCTCCTTGAGACCCTCCACGATCTCGGTCGGGTACTCATCGGCGTGCTCCAGCTCCTGGGCCACCGGAATGACCTTCTCGTCCACGAACTGACGGACGGTCTTCAGGATCTCTTCCTGGATGTCGGTGAGACCTTCGGTCTCGGCAAGGCGACCCATGCTTCACTCCTACTCTCGGTGGTCGAGCCTGTCGAGACCACCACGACGTGTCACTGCGGCAGGTTACCAATCAGTAACCATCAGTGACAGGGTGACTCCCACCACATCGCGATCCTACGTCCCTCAAACCCGCCGTCCGACTGCCGAGAAGAACGGCTTGAAGAGCTTGTCGTACGACGCCTTGGTGACGCTCACGTAGCCCGACCGCTTCCCGGTGCCGGCCGAGGTGGACATCTGGGTGCTGGAGCTGAACGCGAACGCCGGGGTGGCACCGGTCCTGCTGATCAGCAGCACGGTCGCCCGCAGGCCGGCGCGGTCGTATCCGTCCGGTTGCCGCACGGCCCAGCTCTCCTTGTCGACGTCCTTGCCGAGGACCCGCTGCAGCGATCGCATCTCGGCGGTGGTGGTCCGCTCCGCGGTGACGACCTGGACCCGCGCGCCCCGGGACTTGGCCCGCTTCAGCGCCCGGAGCACCTTGCCGTTGCTCAGCACACGGGTGGCCAGGTGGACGACCTGACCGCGTTTGGTGCTGTTGATCGACTTCAGGACCGTACGCAGCACGCTCTGCTCGTCGGCGGCACTCAGTCCCGGGTCGGTGACCACGACACCCGGCCCGAACCTGACCCGGGAGGAGCCCTCGGTGGAGGTGACCGGGAGCGGCGAGAAGTCGACGCGGACCGCGTGGTGGTCGGACTCGAGCCCGAAGGCACGCTGGTTGCCGGTGGCGAACCGCGCGATCCCGCGAGCGAGCACGTAGTCGATGGTCGAGGCCCGGCCGTGCGTGACCGGGGCCTGCTGGGTGACGTCGTAGCTGGGGATCAGGTGCTGCGCGGCGAAGATGTCGCTCGGGTAGCGCGAGCCGTCGTACTGCACGTTCAGGTCGCCGCCGACCATCACCGGGCCCCGTCTGGCCAGCGCCTTGACGAGCACGTTCAGCGCGCGGGCGGAGGGACGGACCAGGTCGCCGTAGTACTTGGACTTGGGCGCGAAGTGCACCGCGACCACCGAGACGTTCCGACCCGTCGCCCGGTTCTCGAGGGTGACCCAGTTGGCGTACCTGATGCCCCAGTGCAGCCGCTGGTCGGCCGACTTACCGCGCTTGTTGCTGATCTGGTGGATGCCCTTCGAGGTCGCGGCCCACTTGTCGTTGTCCCAGGCCACCGCCGTCGCCGACCTGTACGGGTCGCCCCCCTTGCGCCAGGCGCGGTAGCGCCCCGGCTCGAGGCTCGCGCTCCGGCGGCCGTTCACCTCGTTGTAGGTGATGAAGTCGGGCGCCGTGTCGATGACCTCGCGTACGTCCTTCTTGAACCTCGCCGTGCTCATGCTGGCCCTGATGTTCGCCTGGACCATCCGGTAGCGCGGTGGCGAGTAGGCCACGGTCTCCAGGTCCGTCGCGGACGGCGCGGACGAGTCGCGCACGGCGACGAGGGTGCCGCCGGCGAGGGCGAGGACGAGGCCCACGGAGAGCAGGGCGCCGGCCATCCGGCCCCCGAGAGACCTGGCATTGGTGTGGGTACGCATCCGTTCGGGCCCCTTTCACAGCAACAGCGACCGATCACGCTGGTCACATTGACCACTTTTGTAACACAAGCATCAGCCGAATCCCGGTTTCTGCTCCGACACGGTTCGGATAGCCCATCGAATCTAGGATCCGTGCCGCCGCGTGAGCGCCGAAGCGACCTCCTGCGGGCTATGCCATAACGTGGGTCCGTGAGCACCTCGCCCAACCGCGTCTACGCGGCACGCCTGGTCGGCCTTCCGATCTTCGACCCGCTCGGTGAGCAGGTCGGCAAGGTGCGAGATCTCGTGGTCACGGTCAGATCCGACGCCCGGCAGCCGCGCGTGCTGGGCCTGGTCGTCGAGGTCTTCGGGCGCCGGCGCATCTTCGTGCCGATGACCCGGGTGACCAGCATCGACTCCGGCCAGATCTACACGACCGGTCTGCTCAACATGCGCCGCTTCCAGCAGCGGTCGACCGAGACCCTGGTCATCGGCCAGATGTTCGACCGGCAGGTCACGATCCGCAGCACCGGCGTGTCCGGGACGGTCTACGACGTCGGCATGGAGCAGGCCCGCAACCGCGACTGGCTGCTCTCCCGGGTGGCCGTGCAGGAGCCCTCCAAGGGCCTGCGCCGCCGTGGCCAGACCCATGTGGTCGAGTGGGACGACGTCGAGGGCCTGGCCCGCCGCTCCCCCACCCAGGCCGCGACCCACCTGGTCCAGGCGATCCAGGAGATGCGCCCGGCCGATGCCGCGACGATGATCCACGAGCTGCCTCCCGAGCGCCAGCGGCAGGTGATCGCCGCCCTCGACGACGAACGGCTCGCCGAGGTGCTCGAGGAGCTCCCCGAGGACGACCAGGTCGCCATCGTGCGAGCCCTGGACTCCGAGCGTGCCGCCGACGTGCTCGAGGAGATGTCACCCGATGACGCCGCCGACCTCATCGCCGAGCTGCCCGAGGAGACCGCGACCCTGCTGCTCGAGCTGATGCAGCCCGAGGACGCCAAGGACGTCCTGCGGCTGATGTCCTACGAAGAGGACACCGCCGGCTCGATGATGACCCCCGAGCCGGTCATCGTCGGCCCCGACGCGACCATCGCCGACGCCCTCGCACTCGTACGCAACCCCGACCTCACCCCGGCCGAGGCGTCCGTGGTCTACGTCTGCCGTCCGCCGCTGGAGACGCCGACCGGCAAGTTCCTTGGCATCGCCCACATCCAACGGCTGCTGCGCGAGCCTCCCTCGACGCTGGTCGCGGGCGCGCTCGACGAGTCCCTGGAGCCGCTGCGCCCCGAGGACAGCACCGAGCAGGTCGCGGCGCACCTGGCGACGTACAACCTGGTCGCCGCTCCCGTCGTCGACGAGAACGGCCATCTGGCCGGCGCCGTCACGGTCGACGACCTGCTCGACCACCTGCTCCCGGAGAACTGGCGTGAGAACCTCGCCCGCCAGGAGTCGGCGACCGAGCCCCGTCCCGACACCCGTCCCGACACCCGCCCGAACAAGGTGATCACCCCCGAGATGGTGCGCCGTGGCTGACGCACGCGCCGCCCGCGGCCGCCTCGACACCCCGCGCGAGCTGCGCCGCCCACTCGTCAAGCGCCCCGCGTTCCGCGCCGACTTCGGCTCCTTCGCCGAAGCGTTCGCCCGCTACATGGGCACGGCCCGGTTCATCGGCTGGATGACGATGGTCGTGCTGATCTGGGTCGCCTGGAACACCCTCGCGCCCCGCGAGTGGCGCTTCGACCAGTTCCCGTTCATCTTCCTGACCCTCGCGCTGAGCCTGCAGGCCTCCTACGCCGCCCCGCTCATCCTGCTCGCCCAGAACCGCCAGGAGGACCGCGACCGCGCGCTCGCCGAGCAGGACCGCCGGATCGCTTCCCAGTCCAAGGCCGACATGGAGTTCCTCGCCCGGGAGACCGCGTCGCTGCGGATGGCCCTCGGCGAGGTCGCCACCCGCGACTACCTCCGCTCCGAGCTTCGGCTGCTCCTCGAGGAGCTGGATGAGCGTGACCGTCACCGAGGTCCGATCGACCAACCCTCGGGCGATGCTGGAGACTCCCCACGCACGACGTAGGCTTGCATACCGTGAGTAGCCCGCTTCTCGACCGTGTCAACGCAGCCCTGGCGACCGTTCAGGACCCGGAGATCAAACGTCCCATCACCGAGCTGGGGATGGTCGACTCCGTCTCGATCGACGACGCAGGCGTGGTCAGCGTCAAGGTGCTGCTGACCGTCGCCGGCTGCCCGCTCAAGGACACCATCAACCGCGACACCACCGCGGCCCTCGAGAAGGTCGACGGTGTCACCGGCGTCGACCTCGAGCTGGGCGTGATGACCAACGAGCAGCGCACGGAGATGCGCAACGGGCTCACCGGCGGCCAGGCGCAGCGGGAGATCCCCTTCGCCCAGCCGGGCTCGCTGACCAAGGTCTTCGCGATCGCGTCGGGCAAGGGCGGTGTCGGCAAGTCGTCGGTCACCGTCAACCTGGCCGTGGCGCTCGCCCAGCAGGGTCTCAAGGTCGGCATCGTCGACGCCGACATCTACGGCCACTCCGTGCCCGCGATGCTGGGCGTGGCCGACTCCCGGCCGACCCAGGTCGATGACCTGATCATGCCGGTCCCGACCGCCTCAGGCGTCTCGGTGATCTCGATCGGGATGCTCAAGCCGCGCCGTGACCAGGTCGTCGCCTGGCGCGGCCCGATGCTCGACCGGGCCCTGGTCCAGATGCTCTCCGACGTCTACTGGGGCGACCTCGACGCGCTGCTGCTCGATCTGCCCCCGGGCACCGGCGACGTGGCGATCTCGCTGGGCCAGCACCTGCCCAACGCCGAGATCGTCGTGGTCACCACCCCGCAGGAGGCTGCCGCCGAGGTGGCCGAGCGGGCCGGCACGATGGCCGAGATGATGCACCAGCGCGTCGTCGGCGTCGTGGAGAACATGTCCTGGCTCGTGCTGCCCGACGGCTCCAAGATGGAGGTCTTCGGTTCAGGCGGCGGCCAGCGGGTCGCCGAGACCCTCTCCCAGCGCTTCGGCTCGAAGATCCCGCTGCTCGGTCAGATCCCGCTGGAGCCGACCCTGCGCGAGGCCGGCGACGCCGGGAAGCCGATCGTCGAGTCCGACCCGACCGCGGAGTCGGCCAAGGTGCTGGCCGAGGTGGCGCGTACGATCTCGGGCCGCGGCCGCGGGCTCGCGGGCATGCAGCTGGGCCTCACTCCCACCTCCAAGCTCTGAGCCTGTAGGTTCACCTCCGTGTTCGGCATCGGCTTCGCGGAGCTTGCCGTCATCGTCGTGATCGCCATCCTGGTCTTCGGGCCGGACAAGATCCCCGACATGGCACGGCAAATCGCCCGCCTCCTCCACCAGGTGCGCAACCTGGCCAACAACGCGCGAGACGACCTGCGCGGAGAGCTCGGGCCCGCCTACCAGGACCTCGAGCTGCGCGACCTCGACCCGCGTCGCATCGTCAGCAGACAGATCCAGGAAGCCCTCGCCGACATCGAGGAGGAAGAGGCGCGCGCCAAGGCGCCGAGGCCTCTTCTGGCCGGCGAGAAGCCGCCCTACGACGACCAAGCGACGTAGCCCGTCCCTCCAGTCTCCTTTTGTCACAGGAGAACCTTCTGTTACTCGTCGGTTTAGAACCACGAATAACGGGTAAGAGAAGGTTGCCTGCGTAGAAAGGAGTTTGCGCCCATGAGCGCTCTACCATCTCGGGACCCCGATCCTGCAGCGGAGCCGGATCCACAACGTCCTGCCGAAGTACCCCTGGCCGATGTCCAGGGCATGCTCGCCTTCGACCTACAGCCACGCCTGGACCCGCCGCAGCCGGACCGTAGCGGCCAGGACGACGGCCGGCTGGCCGAGCCGATCCCCATCGTCCCCGCCCGCGGTCATCTGAAGGCCTGGATCCCGCAGTTCGCCCAGAAGATCGCAGAGGTCGTCGGCGGGGACCGTCCAGCGAGCCAGCTGATCCGCTGGACGACCAAAGAGGTCGTCGCCGACCTGCGTTACCGCGCCGCTCTCACCGCCCGTAGCGGAGCCTACGAGCCCGGCCTGGGGCGCCACCAGCCGGTCCGCCCGCGCGTCTATCGCTGGCACCTTCACATGGTCACCGACACCATCGTCGAGGCCACCGTCAACATCAAGTTCGGCCATGGCCACCGCGCGATGGCCCTCCGCTTCGAGCAGAGCGGCGAGAACTGGATCTGCACGGTCCTCAACTTCGGACCGTACGAATGACTCATGTGGAGTCGAGCGGGTGTGGGGGGGGGCGGGGGCGGGGGGGGGGGGGGGACCCCGCAACGCGGGGGCGCCGACAAGGCGAGCGCCCAGGGGGCCGCGGCGGCGCCCCCCCCCGGCGGGCCG
>NZ_JBHWLY010000004.1:0-58299 GCF_042730435.1 Nocardioides sp. NPDC059952
CTGCGGGGTCTCTGCTACTGCTTGCCCTGGTTGGCGACGGCCTCGGCCGCGGCCGCCGCGGCCTCGGGGTCGAGGTAGGTGCCGCCGGCGACGACCGGCTTCAGCGACTCGTCGAGCTCGTAGACCAACGGCTGGCCCGTGGGGATGTTGAGCTTGGCGATCTCGGTGTCGGAGATGTTGTCGAGGTGCTTGACCAGCGCACGCAGGCTGTTGCCGTGGGCGGTCACGAGGACGGTCTTGCCGGTCTGGAGGTCGGGCACGATCGCCGACTCCCAGTAGGGGATCATCCGGGCGACGACGTCCTTGAGGCACTCGGTCGCGGGCACGTCGATGTCGGCGTAGCGCGGGTCACCGGCCTGGGAGAACTCGGAGTCGGCCTCGATCGGCGGCGGCGGTACGTCATAGGAACGACGCCACAGCTGGAACTGCTCCTCGCCGAACTTCTTCAGCGTCTCGGACTTGTTCCTGCCCTGGAGCGCGCCGTAGTGGCGCTCGTTGAGGCGCCAGTCGCGGCGCACCGGGATCCAGTGGCGGTCGGCGGCGTCGAGGGCGATGTTGGCCGTGTTGATCGCGCGGCGCAGCAGGCTGGTGTGGACCAGGTCGGGAAGGATCCCGGCATCGGTCAGCAGCTTGCCGCCGTTGACGGCCTCGGCCCGGCCCTTGTCGGTGAGGTCGACGTCGACCCAGCCCGTCGACAGGTTGAGCGCGTTCCACTCGCTCTCGCCATGACGCAGAAGGACGAGCTTGTAGGTCATCAGTGAGCTTCCTCGGCACCGGGCAGAGCGGCCGGGGGGAACTCGCACGAGTAGGGGTCCTCGGCCTCGCCGTGCGCCTCACCCTCGGTCTCGGTGGCGTGCTCGCCCTCGGCGGACTCGTCGGCCGGCAGGGTCGACGCCTCCTCGGTGCCCTCGGCGGCTTCCTCACCGGCAGCGTCCTCGGACGCCTGGTCCTCCGCGTTCTTGCCCTTCTTCGCGGGCTTCGTGGTCTCGTCGGCGACGGCGGCGACGACCTCGGCGTACGGACCACACTGGGTGACGACCGGGACGTTGATGGTCCGCTCCTCACCGTCGGAGAAGGTGAAGGTCATCGGGATGCTGTCGCCCGGCTTGAAGTCGCCGGTGACCGCGATGCCACCGACGGTCGGGTCGGCCAGGTTGATGATGCCGGACTTCGGCAGCTCGATCGGGGTGAACGACTCGGGCGTGACCGTCTCCTCGGCCTCGGCCCCCGTGGCGATGGAGGTGACCGACGGCAGCGCCTTGCCGGTGACCGCCGGGTTGATCGCCGGGTCGAGCGAGAAGGTGCCGACCAGGACGCCGGAGCCTTCCTGCGCGGTCACGATGCGAGCGGCGTTGATCCGGATGGCACCGTCGAGCGTCGAGCCACCGTGGGTGATCTCGTTGGGCCGGTCGGTCGCGTAGTCGAAGCTGCTGCAGGCGGTGAGCGCCGGGAGGGCGAGAGCCACGAGTGCGCCCGTCACTGCGAGCCGCTTCTGCATAACCTTGGTCGTCACGCGCGACACTCTATCCGCCCGATCCTGCGATATCGGAAAAGGGTCAGGCACGTAGGCCGACGGCGCTCGCGGCGTACAGCATCCCGCCGATCACCGCTGCGATGTAGACCAGCGTGACGAGGAGGAGCTTGCCGGCCCCGAGCTTCAGTCCCGCCCTGAGCGGCAGGTACGTCCACTTGTCCTGGTTGTCGGCGACCAGGCCCCACAGCGCGGTCAGGAAGTGCACACCCACGCCGAGCGCCGCGGCGAGCGCGACCATCACCCAGTGGGGCGGTCCGCCCGAGGACTCACCGGCCCAGCCGGCGTACGAGAGATATCCGGGGTAGCAGGCGAAGGCAGCCGCCCACAGGACCCAGGAGAAGAGGCCCTTGCGCAGCAGTACGTTGGCGAGCATCCCGAGCACCAGCGAGCCGAGGTAGAACAGCCCCGCGACGGTGCCCGAGGTGACCGAGAGCGGAATGACGAGCAGTACGCCGCAGCACAGTGCGAACCAGACGCCGCCCGGTTCGAGCCTGCCGTCCGAGATCGGCTTGCCCTCGCGCTCGTGACGACGGTCGACGACCTGGTCGACGAGGTCGTTGTGCCAGCCGAGCACGGCCTGGCCGACGAGCACGGTCACCGCGATCAGCGTCACCTCGCGTGTCGTCATCCCGGCGAGGACGGCCGCCACCGACAGGCCGATGGCCGTCAGCACCGCCTGCCGGGGGTGGGCGGAGCGGATGAGGAGGAGCGGGGCCCAGTTGCCGATCTTGTCCATGACGCTTGCTCTGCCTGCCGGGGCATCAGGAACGGCCGACGCGCTGGCCTGCGTCTGTTCCGGGTCCTGATCCTGGGCGTGCGACGACACGGTGAAGATGGTCTTGGGGGCGCTCTGCGATGCATTCGCCATGGCGGCAGTATCGGGCACTCGGCCGAGCCGCGCAGGACAACAGGCTGGCTACGGCGAGATTTCGGCGTCGTTTCGAAATCAGCCATGCTGCCACGCCTGGCGGGCCTGCGCGCGCGGAACCACACAAGTCGTCATTCTGTCAACCCCAGATTGAGCCCCTGACCTGCGCAAACACGGAATCCGAATTCTAAGATCCGTGGTAGACTTATGGACCTAGGAAGGGGTACCTAAAAATATGACTTTCACCGTCGGCGAGACCGTCGTATACCCGAACCATGGCGCGGCCGTCATCGAAGACATCGAGATGCGCACCATCAAGGGCGAGGAGCGGCAGTATCTGGTCCTCCGCATCATCGCTCAGCAGGACCTCGTGGTGCGTGTTCCGGCCAACAACCTCGAGCTCGTCGGAGTTCGAGACGTCGTAGACAAGGACGGGCTTGATCGAGTCTTCGAGGTGCTTCGTGCGGAGCACGTCGAAGAGCCGACCAACTGGTCGCGTCGTTACAAGGCAAACCTGGAGAAGCTGCACAGCGGCGATGTCATGAAGGTCGCCGAGGTCGTGCGTGACCTGTGGCGTCGTGAGCGTGACCGTGGCCTCTCCGCCGGGGAGAAGCGCATGCTCGCCAAGGCACGCCAGATCCTCGTCTCGGAGCTCGCGCTGTGCGAGCACACCAACGAAGACAAGGCTGAAGTCCTCCTCGACGAGGTGCTGGCCAGCTGAGGCTGGTTTCGGTCTGCGTTACAGGCTCCGGGGAAACCCGGGGCCTGTTTCGCGTTTTGATGTGGATACGGTGACTCCCATGGAGGACGCCTACGCCGACTACGACGAGATCGACGAGACCGCCGAGGTCCCGCCGGCTCTCGGGATCGTCGCCGAGGACGGCCGTGGATCGCTGCCGTTCGCGCTGATCCACGGTGAGGCGCTGGTCGCCGCGGCGACCTGGTCCCTCGGGGAGTCCGGTGTGACCCCGGTCGACTTCACCACCTCGTGGGAAGGGATGGTCGCGGCCGAGGAGCCGGTGGTCCTGCACGACTCGCTGTGCCCGATGACCCCGCCGGCCTTCATCGCCCACTGTGTCTCGACCGCGCTCGCGCGCGAGGCGGTCGTGGTCGGCGTACGCCCGGTGACGGACACGGTCAAGAAGCTCGGGAACGAGGACGGGGCGCCGATCCTCGGCGAGACCGTCGACCGGTCAGCGCTCGTCTCGGTCGCCTCGCCGATCGTGCTGCCCCCGGCCGTCGTCGCCGCGCTGGAGGACTGGCCCGCCGGCGACTTCGCCGAGATCACGGGCTCGCTGGCCCGCCGGTTCCCGGTCGTCTCGGTCGAGGCGCCTCCGGTCGGTCGCCGGGTCGCGTCCGAGGATGACGTACGCCTGCTCGAGGCGCTCTCGCGCGGCTGAGCCGTCAGCTGAGCAGCGCCGCGGCCGCCTGCAGGTCGTCGGCGAAGGTCACCTTGAGGTTCAGCGGAGAGCTGGGCACGGCGACGATGCGTACGCCGGACGCGTAGCGCTCCAGCGTCGCGCCGGTGTCGGTGCCGTCGAAGCCGTCCGCCGCGGCCTGGGCATAGGCGGCCAGCAGGTCGGCGGCCCGGAACGCCTGCGGTGTCTGTACGCCGACGAGGGCACCTGCCACGGGCTGCAGGTCGCGCGTCGAGAGGTGGGTGAGCGGCGCGGCGGGGATGGCGCCACCGTGCTCGCCGGCGACGGCGATGACCGCGAGGAAGAGCTCGGGTGCGGCCAGCGGCCGGGCGGTGTCGTGGATCGCGACCACGTCGATCTCGCCGGCCTCGATGTCGGCCCGGAGCACGGCGAGCGCGGCCTGCTCGGAGGCATGGCGGGTGTTGCCGCCGACGACCATCGCGACCTCGCGCTCGCCGAGCAGGGGCTGCGCGACGGCCGCGACCGCCTCCTCGTCGCCGCTGCGTACGACCAGGACGAGGCGGCGCACGTCAGGCACCTCCAGCGCGGTCCGGAGCGAGAGGCCGAGGGCTGAGGAGGCCGGATCATCGGACCCGTCGAGCGGGAGCAGCACCTTGTTGGTGGCGGCTCCGACGCGGGTGCCGGATCCGGCGGCCAGGAGGACGAGAGCGGCGGGCACCCCTGGAGGCTATCCGTTCGGTGGAGGAGGGGGCAGAGGGGCTGGGCGCTGGTGTTTACGCACCCGTAACAAAGCGAAACAGGAGGTGACCACGACGCCCCATAGCGTTCAAATCCACCGAAGGGAGGACCCGACGAATGTCGACGAAGCGGCTCGGGCCGGCGACGTCATGAGCGAGCGCCAGCAAGCCCAGCGAGACGACCAGGGAGACTGGCAGTCCGTCTGCCCGGTCGACGCGCTCGAGGTCAAGCGCGGCGCCACGGCGCTGGTCCACGGGCAGGCCATCGCCATCTTCCGGATGTCCGACGACGTCGTCTACGCCCTCGGAAACCACGACCCGTTCGCCAAGGCGTCGGTGATCGCCAAGGGCATCGTCGGGGTGCGCGACGGGGTGCCGTTCGTGGCCTCGCCGGCTCACCGGCACGGGTTCGACCTGCGTACGGGACAGTGCCTGGACGACCCGCACGTGACCATCCCCGCCTACGAGGTCCGAGTCGTCGACGGGCTCATCCACGTCGGGCACCGCAAGGTCGCCTGAGACGGGCCGTCTGGGAGACTGCGGAGCGTGCAGCTTCCTCTGGTCGGCATCGGGACCGACATACACAGCCTGGCCGACGGTGTCCCGATGCATGTGGCCGGCCTGGCCTTCCCTGACGAGAAGCAGGGCCTGGCGGGGCACTCCGACGGCGACGTCGCGGCCCACGCCTGCTGTGACGCGCTCTTCTCCGCTGCGGGACTCGGCGACCTGGGGTCCAACTTCGGCACCTCCGAGCCCGAGTGGGCCGGCGCGGCCGGGGTCGTCCTGCTCGCCGAGGCCGCGCGCCGGGTCCGTGAGGCCGGTTTCGAGATCGGGAACATCGCGGTGCAGGTGATCGGCAACCGGCCCAAGATCGGTCCGCGGCGCGACGAGGCCAACCAGGCGCTCTCCGCGGCGGCGGCCGCGCCGGTCACGGTGACCGCGACGACCTCCGACGGTCTCGGGCTCACGGGGCGCGGCGAAGGCGTAGCCGCGATAGCAACCGCGCTCATCGTGCCGCGCCGGTAGCGCAAGCGCGAGGATGCCGACGCGGCCCGATGAAATACCCGTTGCTCGCTCGCTGGCGCTCGCTCATCGTGCGTCACGATAGGTAGGGAACCCGCGTACGTCCCTAGACTTGAGGTATGGCACTTCGGCTCTACGACTCGGCGACCCGTGAAGTACGTGACTTCACACCCTTGCAGCCCGGCAAGGCGTCGCTCTATGTCTGTGGCCTGACCGTGCAGAGCGAGCCGCATGTCGGGCATGTGCGGAGCGGGGTGAACTTCGACGTGCTGCAGCGGTGGCTGCGGGCGTCGGGCTACGAGACCACGTTCATCCGCAACGTGACCGATATCGACGACAAGATCCTGGCGAAGTCCGCGGACCAGGGCCGACCTTGGTACAACCTCGCCTACGAGATGCACCGCGAGCTCGACGCCGCCTACGCCTCGCTCAACGTCGCCCGCCCGACCTACGAGCCGCTGGCCACCGGTCACATCCCCGAGATCATCGCGCTGATCGAGGAGCTGATCGCGAAGGGGCACGCCTACGCCGCCGAGGACGGCTCGGCCGACGTCTACTTCGACGTGCGCTCCTGGCCCTCCTACGGCGAGCTGTCGGGGCAAAAGGTCGACGACATGGAGGCTGCGGCCGACGCCGACCCGCGGGGCAAGCGCGACCCGCGTGACTTCGCGCTGTGGAAGGGCCGGAAGGTCTCCGAGCCGGAGACCGCCTCCTGGCCCTCGCCCTGGGGGCTGGGCCGTCCGGGTTGGCACATCGAGTGCTCGGCGATGGCCGGGAAGTACCTCGGGCCCGCCTTCGACTTCCACGGCGGTGGCCTCGATCTGCGCTTCCCGCACCACGAGAACGAGCAGGCGCAGTCACGCGCTGCCGGTCGCCCCTTCGCGAGCTATTGGCTCCACAACGCCTGGATCACCACCTCGGGCGAGAAGATGTCGAAGTCGCTGGGCAACTCGCTGGTCATCCCCGAGGTCCTGAAGAAGGTACGCGGCATCGAACTGCGCTACTACCTGGTCGCGGCCCACTACCGGTCCCACGTCGAGTTCTCCTTCGAGGCGCTCGCAGAGGCGGCCGCCGGGTTCCAGCGGATCGAAGGCTTCCTGGAGCGGGCGGCGTCCGTGATCGGCGAGATCCCGGCCGACGGCGTCGCCTGCGCCGACTTCGTCAACGCGATGGACGACGACCTCGGCACTCCCGCGGCCGTCGCCGCGCTGCACGAGGTCGTACGCGAGGGCAACAAGCTGCTCTCCGACGGCGACAGCCCGGCGCTTCGCGGGGTCGCCGCGAGCGTCCGAGCGATGCTGGACGTGCTCGGTCTGGACCCCGCCGACCCGGCGTGGGGTCCGACGAGCGGGGACGACGAGAAGCTCACCGGCGCGCTCGACGTACTAGTTCGCGGGGTCCTGGACGAGCGTGCCGAGGCGCGCGCCGCCAAGGACTGGGCCCGCGCAGATGCCATGCGAGACCGGCTCAAGGACGCCGGGATCGAGATCGAGGACACCCCTGAAGGTCCGAAATGGAGCGTTAACTGATGGCAGGCAACTCCCAGCGTCGCGGAGCGATCGCGAAGGGACGCAAGAAGGGTGCCCAGGTGGGCACCGGCGGCAACCGGCGCAAGGGCCTCGAGGGCAAGGGCCCGACGCCGAGGGCGGTCGACCGGCCGTACCACAAGGCGCACAAGGCGGCCCAGGCCGCCGAGAAGCGAGCCGGCAAGGGGCCGCGCAAGCGGGCCGCCGGCGACGCCGAGTGGATCATCGGACGCAACTCCGTGGTCGAGGCGCTGCGCGAGGACGTACCGGTCAACGGGCTCTACGTCGCCGAGGGTGCCGAGCGCGACGGGCGGCTCCGCGAGGCGTTCATGCTCGCCTCCGAGAAGGGCATCTCGCTGCTCGAGGTGACCAAGGTCGAGCTCGACCGGCTGACCGGCTTCAACGGCCACCAGGGTCTGGCCGCGCGGATCCCGGCCTATGAGTACGCCCACGCCGACGACCTGATCGACCGGGCGACTGAGACCGGGGAGAAGGCGCTGATCGTGGCGCTGGACCAGGTCACCGACCCGCGCAACCTCGGTGCGATCGTCCGCTCCGCGGCCGCCTTCGGCGCTCACGGCGTGGTCATCCCCGAGCGGCGTGCCGCGGGCATGACCGCCGCCGCCTGGAAGACGAGCGCCGGTGCCGCGTCGCGGATCCCGGTCGCGCAGACGGTCAACCTGACCCGGCAGCTGAAGGCCTACCAGGAGGCCGGCTGCATGGTCGTCGGGCTCGACATGGAGGGTGACATCACGCTGCCCGAGCTGGGTGCCCCCGACGGCCTCGCCGACGGTCCGCTGGTGATCGTCGTCGGTGCCGAGGGTGGTGGGCTCTCCCGCCTGGTCCAGGAGACCTGCGACCAGATAGTGTCGATCCCGATGGTCAACTCCGTAGAGTCCCTCAATGCCGGCGTCGCCGCGTCGGTCGTGCTCTACGCGGTCGCGGAGGCGCGTCGCTGACTTCTCGCCGCACTCTGTTTCGGGGCCTCGCCTTCTGGGCGGGGCTCGGAGTGCTGTGGCTCGTGCTGGCCGTGGCGCTGAGCGCGTGGCTCTTCCTGTCCAGCGAACGCCAGGTGGTCCTGGCCGGCCACGACTCGGTCCTGCGCCCGACGCTGTCGGGGAAGGCGATCATCCACACCGGACCGGTGCTGCCAGACGTACGTCTGGACATCGGTGGCCCGATCGGTGTCGACGTCGCCCTCGGCAAGACCGAGCTGCGGTCGATGGATGAGCTCTTCGAGCGCTACGCGGTGCTCGGCTCGGCCCCCGACGGCCAGCGCGCGGTCGTGGTGGACCAGGTCGAGTCGATGCTCGTCGCGGCCGTGCTCCGCGGCGCCGCCGTCTCGTTGGCGATCGTCGCCGGAGGAGTTCTGCTGTGGTGGTTGCCCGGCTCCCAACGCCGCGCTGACCTGCGCAGACGTGTCAAGGAATCGGCCCGCACCCGGCACGGCCTCACCACCGCGGGCATCGGCGTGGTCACGGTGGCGGTGCTCGCGGTCGCGGTCTGGCAGCCCTGGGGCGAGCCCGGAGCGCCTGCCGCCGACAAGGAGGCCGGACCGGTCGCCGGCGACTGGACCCCGCTGGCCGACTTCCTCGGCGCGGACATCCCCGTGCCCGAGGAGCTGGCCGACGTGGAGGTCCGCGGCGACGCCTATGCCAACCAGACCCGCCGGCTCGTGGCCAGCGCCGTCGACACCTACAACTCCAGCCGGATCTTCTACGAGAAGGTGGTCGCGAAGGTGCCGGATCTGGCGCTGCGCGAGCCGGGCGAGGACGAGACCGTGTCGGTACTCGTCTCCGATCGCCACGACAACGTCGGCATGGACTCCGTGGTGCGCGCGATCGCCGACGAGGGCGGCGCGACCGGCATCCTCGACGCCGGCGACGACACCTCGACCGGGTCCGACTGGGAGACCTTCTCCCTCGACTCGCTCACCGACGCCAGCGACGGCCTGGACAAGTGGGCGGTCACCGGCAACCACGACCACGGCCCGACGGTCGGCTCCTACCTGGCAGACAGCGGCTGGACCATGCTCGACGGCGAGGTCGTCGACGGCCCCGGTGGTTCGACGCTCCTGGGTGTCCCCGATCCGCGCACCAGCGGCCTCGGCAACTGGATCGATGAGAAGGGCGTCACCCTCGAGGAGGCCGGCGAGAAGCTGGCCGACATCGCCTGTGCCTCGAAGGAGGAGGGTGAGCCCGTCGCGACCCTCCTCGTCCACGACCCGTCGCTGGGCCGCGAGACCCTGCGCCGGGGCTGCGCGACCCTCGTCGTCGGCGGCCACCGCCACGTCCACCAGGGGCCGAGCGAGGTGACCGGCGAGAACGGCGACGTGGGGTGGACCTACACCAACGGCACCACCGGCGGCGCCGCGTACGCCTTCGCGATGGGCAAGATCCGCCGCACCGCCGAGGTCACGCTGATCACCTACGCCGACGGGCTCCCCGTCGGTGTCCAGTCCGTCGAGCTGGAGACCAACGGGGCCCTCACCGCCCACGAGTACGTCCCGTTGGAGGGTGCCGGCCAGTGAGCCGGTGAGGGTCACTCAGCGGGTCACTGGTTCTCCAACGGCAGGCCCGGCGGGTTGATCTCGGACTTCTCCACGGCCTCGTTCGAGAGGCCGTAGGTCTTCAGCCAGGTGGCGTACTGACCGTTCTCGATCAGGTAGTTGATCGCGTCGGCCAGCGCCTCGACCAGTCCGCTGTCCTTCTTGGTGGTCGCGGCGATCAGACCCTGCAGCGACTCGCCCGCGCCGGAGAACGTGCCCGCGTTGCGGAACGTGTCGTCGGTCCCAGCGATCTGGTAGGCGATGCCCGGGTTGGGGCCGAAGAACGCGTCGATCTGACCCGACTCCAGGGCGGTCCAGGTCGCGGGGTTGTCCGGGAAGTACTTGACGTCCAGCTTCTTGCCCTCGGCCTTCAGCTTCGCCTGCCACTCCAGCAGGATCTTCTCCTGGTTGGTGCCCGAACCGACCGCGACCTTCAGGCCGTCGAGCGCGCGGTAGTCGCCGTCGAACTTCCAGGTCGAGGTGCCCGCCGTGGCGAAGCCGAGGTTGTCCTGGCGGTAGGAGGCGAAGTCGTACTTCTGCTTGCGCTCCTCGGTGTCGGTCACGTTGGAGATCGCGACGTCGCTGGTGCCGGCGTCGAGGCCGACGAAGAGGTTCTGCCAAGTGGCGTTGGCCAGCTCCGGCTTCAGCCCGAGCACGGCCGCGATGAGCCGGCCGAAGTCGGGCTCGGAGCCGGTCAGGGTGGTGTTGTCGGTGCCGACGAACGCCAGCGGCGGGAAGCCGGCGGGCAGGGCTCCCTGGCCGATCTTCAGGGTCCCGCGCTCCAGGATCTCGGCCGGCACCTTCGCGCGGATCTCCTCGACCACCGGTACCTCGATGCTGGTCGGCTTCGCGGCCACCCCGGCGACCTCGCCGATCTTCACGCTGGTCACCTCGCCGTCGGTCTCGGTCGCGGTCTCCTCGTCCGAGCCTCGGCCGAGGAGGAAGGCGGCGACGATCGCGATCACGGCGACCACCGCGACGGCGGCGACGATCAACGGGGTCCGCCGGCGTGGGGGGATCTCGGGGGAGGGGCTGTCGGGCTTGGGGTCTGGCTTGTCGGTGGTCTCTGCGTCGGTGGGCTCGGTGGTGGTGTCGTCGGACATGGTTGTCTCCTTAGGGGGTGGGGGTTAGCGGACCTTGCCGAGAAACTCGCGGGTGCGAGCGTGCTGAGGGTGGTCGAGCACCTGGGCCGGAGGCCCCTGCTCGACCACGACGCCGCCGTCGATGAAGACGACGTGGTCGGCGACGTCACGGGCGAAGCCGATCTCGTGGGAGACGATGACCAGCGTCTTCCCGCTCTGCGCCAGCTCCTTGATGACCGCGAGCACCTCGCCGACCAGCTCGGGATCGAGGGCGGAGGTGGGCTCGTCGAAGAGCAGCAGCTCGGGCTCGAGCGCCAGCGCGCGGGCGATCGCCACCCGCTGCTGCTGGCCGCCGGAGAGCTGGCGGGGGTAGTCGGTGCAGCGGTCCTTCAGGCCGACCCGACCCAGCAGCTCGTACGCCTTGGTGTAGGCCGCATCCCAGCCGGCGACCTTGTGGGCGAGCAGCGGTTCGGCGACGTTGGCGGCGACGGTGAGGTGGGGGAAGAGGTTGAAGCTCTGCGCGACGAACCCGATCCGGCTGCGCTGCCTGCGCACCGCGCGCGGGCTGAGCTCGTGCAGGCGGCCGTTGTGCTCGCGTACGCCGATCAGCTCACCGGCCACCGAGACATAGCCGAGGTCCAGCGTCTCGAGGTGGTTGAGCGTACGCAGCAGGGTGGACTTGCCCGACCCGGACGGTCCGATGACGACCGTCACCGTCCCCGGGGGCAGGTCGAGGTCGATCCCCTTCAGGACCGGGTGGGGGCCGAAGGCCTTGTGCGCGTTGCGGACGCGTACGCCGTCGGTGGTCTTCTCGGTGATGGTCATGGGCGGACCTCCCAGCCGCGGGAGTAGTGGCGCTCGACGTAGTGCTGGAGGACGGAGAGGACCGCGGCGATGACGAGATACCAGGCGGTGCCGACCAGGAGGATGGCCACCTTGTCGCTGACGTGGGTGCTCTCGAGCTGGTAGACGATGCCGAAGAGGTCGACCAGGGAGACGTAGTAGACCAGCGAGGACGCCTTGACCAGGCCGATCAGCTGGTTGACGTAGCCGGGGACGATGCTGCGCAGCGCCTGGGGCAGGACGACCTGGCGCAGGCGGCGCCAGGGCGAGAGGCCGAGCGCGTTGGCGGCCTCTATCTGGCCGTGGTCGACCGAGAGCAGCCCGCCGCGGATGATCTCGGCGGCGAAGGCGGCCTCGTTGAGGCTGAGCCCGACGACCGCGGCCACGAACGGCACCAGCAGCCCGTCGACGTCGTAGGAGACCAGGCTCGGGCCGAACGGGATGTTGATCCCGATCTGAGGGAAGAAGAGGGAGGCGTTGAAGATGATGATGAGGAGAACGACCAGGGGCAGCGAGCGGAAGAACCAGATGTAGAACCAGCTCAGGGCGTTGACCAGCGGGTTGCCCGACATCCGACCCAGGGCCAGGACGACGCCGCCGACGAAGCCCACGACCGCGCTGACCGCGGTCACCTCGAGCGTCACCAGCAACGCGTCGAGCACGACGTCGAGGGTGAAGTAGTAGGAGATCCGGTCCCACTGGTAGGCCGGGTTGGCCGCGAGCGCGCGGACCGCCTCGACGGTGAGGGCGAGGACGACCGCAGTGACGACCCAGCGGCCGTAGTGACGGCGGGGCGCGACCCTCCTGGTGGCGAGGGGGTCCTCCGGAGGTGCTGGTGGGTCGGCCTCGGCGGCGGCCGGGGTGGCGGTGGTGGTCATGGCTTCCTCGGGTCTGGGGGACCGCTAGGCAAAACACATAATGTCTAGCGAATTGCTAGAGAATAGGATGCCGCGCGTGACCACTGATGCGCGACCGATTGCTGAGACGAGCTCCGTCCTGGACAACATCGTCTGGGAGTCCCTCGTCGGACCGAACCGGCATCTGGGCGAGATCTCCGGGTTGGCCGCGCGCTACGACCCGCAGGTCGCCGCCTTCGCCGGGATCGCCGAGGACTCGCCCCGCGCCTGGGCTGATCTCGCCGCGCTGCTCGGGCCGGCCGGGACCTGCTTCTTCACCTCGCCACGTCCGGTTCGCCCGCCTGTCGGGTGGGAGGTCCTCGGCGGTGGCGAGGGCGTGCAGATGATCGACGACGGGGTGGTCGCGGTGCCCGACGCCGACGTCGTCGTGCTGGGGCCGGCCGACGTCCCGGAGATCCTCGACCTGATCGAGCGCACCAAGCCCGGTCCGTTCGAGCCGCGCACCATCGAGATGGGCACCTATCTCGGCATCCGCGCCGGCGGTCGCCTCGTCGCGATGGCCGGCGAGCGCAACCACCCCCGCGGCTGGACCGAGGTCAGTGCGGTCTGCACCGACGCCGACTTCCGCGGGCAGGGGCTCGCCGGGAGGCTCGTGCGGGCGGTGACGTACGGCATCAATCAGCGCGGCGAGCGCGCCCTCCTGCACGCCAGCGGCACCAACGAGAACGCCATCCGGCTCTACCAGGCCCTCGGCTTCACCCTCCGCCGCACCACCAACTTCGCCCACCTCCGTGCGCCGGGGTAGGGGCGTCGGATGCGCACAAACGGCGGTGACTGGCTACGATTGTCTCGCCGTCGCGGAGGCGTACGGCATGCCGGTGTAGCTCAGTTGGTAGAGCGTTCGCCTTGTAAGCGAAATGTCGCGGGTTCGACTCCTGTCACCGGCTCCGATGCAGGTCTCAGCGGAGCTGAGTGACCTCGTACGTCGTCGGCGGGTTGGCGATGTCGTCCTGGGAGGCGATGAGCTCGAGCTCGCGGCGGCCGGACTTCAGGGTGCGGTCGAGGATGGCGAAGAGCGTGTTCGCGGTGCGGCCGAGGGCGGCGGGGGTGGAGCCGGTCGAGAGCAGGTGGGAGAGGTAGACCGCCGCGGTGACGTCACCGCCACCGTTGGGCGAGATCGGGAGCAAGGGAGTGGTGACCGACCAGGCGCCCTCGTCGGAGACGGCGACCAGGTCCAGATGGGTCGGGTCCTTGGTGATCACCGAGGTCACGAGCACGTTCGACGGGCCGGACTCACGGACGATGTCGACGGCGGCGAGCACCTCCTGGAGCGTGTCGGTCGACTCGACGCCGGCCAGGAAGTTGAGCTCGAAGTGGTTGGGAGTGATCACGTCGGCGGCCGGGACGACCTCGTCGCGCATGAACTCCGGGATGCCCTCACGGACGAACATGCCGCGGCCGACGTCTCCCATCACCGGGTCGCAGCAGTAGAGGGCTGGCGGGTTGAGCGCCTTCACGCGCCGTACGGAATCCAGGACGATCGCGCCCACGGCGGGGTCGCCCTGGTAGCCGGACAGGACCGCGGAGACGGTGGAGAGGCCGTCGCGCTCGGAGATCCCCTCGATGACCTCCGCGACCTGGTCGGCGGCCACGACCGGTCCACGCCACGCGCCGTAGCCGGTGTGGTTGGAGAAGTTGACCGTGAGCACGGGCCAGACCTCGTGACCGAGGCGCTGGATCGGGAAGACTGCCGCCGAGTTGCCGACGTAGCCGAAGGCCACGTGCGACTGGATGGAGAGGATCTGCATGCAGCCAGTCTCCAACAACTGGTTCAGGCAGCCTTCTTCTGGGCTTGCTTCTGGGGCGGGTCGTTGAGCAGCCAGGCCGCCAGCGCGCCGCCGATCGCGCCGAAGAGGTGGCCCTGCCAGGAGACACCGGTCTGCCCGGGGAGTACGCCGAGGAGCAGGCTGCCCCAGGCCAGGAAGATGAGCACGCCGATGACGATCTGGCCTACGCGGTGGCTGAACAGGCCGCGCAGGATCAGGTAGACGAGCCAGCCGAAGATCAGCATGGAGGTGCCGGCGGTGATGCTGCCCGGGGGCGACATCAGCCAGACGCCGACTCCTCCGACCACCCAGATGATGAGGGTCGCCACGATCCCGCGGCCGACGCCCGAGGCGAGCACCAGGAAGCTGAGGACGAGCGCGAACAGGGTGTTGCCGTAGAGGTGGGCCCAGCCGAAGTGGAGCACCGGGGCGAACACGATGCCGAGCAGGCCGGCGTCGGTGCGCGGCTGGATGCCGAGCGAGTCGAGCTGGTGCCCGCTGATGTAGTCGGTGGCCTCGAGCACCCACAGCAGGGCGACGAAGCCGAGCGACCACATGCCGGCCCGAATCCAGTCGGCGCGCTGGGGGCGCGTGGGGGAGTCCTGGCTCACGCCAGAAATCTTACCTACCGCTCCACAGCGGCGAGCCGTTGCTCGAGGCTCTCATAGAGGTAGGGGACGGCGGCCGGGTGCGGCCCGGTCTCATAGAGCTCGGTGGCGAGCCCCCGGGGAGACTCCCCGGCATGGTCGGCCGCCCAGGTCCCGCCACCCCCGGTGATCCGCCCGCCGTCGAGGGGAAGCACCGCCTCGGCCGCCAGCGCAACCCAGCGTCCGCCGCCGCCCTCGAGCCAGGCCACCGGCACGGCGTACGCCTCGCCCTCGGTCAGATCGGCGTCGAGGGTGATCCCGCGGCCGATCTGGTGGGCTCCCTGACGGCTCCACAGGACGGTCGTGACCTCGAGCCGGTCCGTGTCGTCAGGGCCGGCGGTGCCCAGGACGAGGTGGTCGGCGAAGGTCGCCCAGTCGCGTACGTCGGTCGCGGGGAACTCCGGAGGCCCGGCCCGTTCCAGGAGGATCCGTCCGCCGAGCACGGCGGCCCAGGCTGCGATCAGGACGACGACGATGGTCCCGCCGATCTTGAGTCGCCGTGACACCGACAGCGTCGGTCCGGTCGTGTTCTCGCCCACGTGACCCCCGTTCACCGCGCCGATGGGCCGATGGGCCCGATCCTAATCGGAGTGAGCTCAGTCAGGCAGGGACCAGTCGATCGGGGAACCGCCCTGCTCGACCAGGAGGGCGTTGGCGCGGGAGAACGGCCGGGACCCGAAGAACCCCCGGCGTGCGGAGAGTGGCGACGGGTGGACGGACTTGATCGCGGGCACCCCGTTGAGCCGCGGCTCGAGATTCTGCGCGTGCCTGCCCCACAGGATCGCCACCAGCGGTCCGCCGCGACGGCCGAGAACGTCGATCGCCCGACCGGTGACGTCTTCCCAGCCCTTCTTCGAGTGTGACGCGGGAGCCCCGGGGCGCACCGTCAGCGAGGTGTTGAGCAGCATCACCCCGCGGTCGGCCCAGGTCGACAGGTCGCCGTGCTCGGGCGTCTTCAGGTCGAGGTCGGTGGTCAGCTCGGCGTAGATGTTCTTCAGCGACGCAGGCAGGGGACGTACGTCCTTCTCGACCGCGAAGCTGAGCCCGATCGGGTGGCCGATGGTCGGGTAGGGGTCCTGGCCGACGATCAGGACGCGTACGTCCCGGAGCGGTCGCCGGAAGGCGTTGAAGATGCGGTCGCCGTCGGGAAGATAGGGACGCCTGGCCGCCAGCTCATCGCGCAGGAAGCGGCCCATCTGCTCGATCTGCGGCTCGGCCGGCGCCAGCGCCTCGGCCCAGTCGGCAGCCATCAGGCCCTTGTCCACGAGTCCGGCGAGTGCGCTCATAAATGATGAGGGTATCGGCTGGGACCGACGGATAAGTTGTCCGTGGCACTCAGGTTGGACTCACCAAGGAGTAGACATGAAGTTCGGTTTCTTCGTCCCGCAGGGATGGCGCTTCGACCTCGTCGGGATCGACCCGGCGGACCAGTGGACGACGATGAAGGACCTGGCGATCCACGCCGACTCCGGCCCCTGGGAGAGCATCTGGGTCTACGACCACTTCCACACCACCCCGGAGCCCTCCGACCAGGCGACCCACGAGGCCTGGTCGCTGATGGCGGGTCTGGGTGCGGTGACGTCGCGGGTCCGCCTCGGGCAGATGTGCTCGTGCATGTCCTACCGCAACCCGGCCTACCTGGCGAAGGTCGCCGCGACCGCCGACCACATCAGCGGCGGCCGGATCGAGATGGGCATCGGCGCCGGCTGGTACGAGCACGAGTGGCGGGCCTACGGCTACGGCTTCCCCGAGGCCCGCGACCGGCTCGGCATGCTCCGTGAGGGCGTCCAGATCTTCCAGCAGGCGTGGACGAAGGGCGTCTCGTCGCTGGACGGGAAGTACTACCAGGTCGACGGCGCCATCTGTCAGCCGCTGCCGATCCAGAAGGGGCGCTCCGGCATCCCGCTGTGGATCGCCGGCGGTGGCGAGAAGGTGACCCTGAAGATCGCCGCGCAGTACGCCGACTACACCAACTTCTTCGGCGACCCGGAGGCGTTCAAGGCCAAGTCGGACATCCTCGCGGCGCACTGCGAGACCCTCGGGCGCGACTTCTCCGAGATCACCCGCTCCTCCAACTACAACGTGGTGCTGGGCGAGACCGAGGCCGAGGTCGCCGACAAGCTCGCCGCCTGGAAGGCACGTCTGGTGCCTCACCTCGGTGAGGACAAGGCCGCCGAGATCGTCGCGAACGGCAGTGGCCCGAGCGCGCTCGCCGGCACCCCCGAGCAGGTCGTGGAGCGGCTCAAGACCATGGAGGGGCTCGGGATGACGTACGCCATCGGCTACTTCCCGGACGCCGCCTACGACCGCTCCTCCCTCGAGCTCTTCGAGTCGAAGGTCATCCCCGAGTTCGCCTGAGCGACGCCCTGCGACACCGTCGCGGACGTTTACATCCAGGTGGGCGCCCGGTAGGAAGACGTACATGAAGATGACGACCCTCCTCGGGGGAGCGGCGCTCGCCGCCGGCGTGGTCGCGGTGCGCGACCTGTCCCAGCGCAAGCACGCGATCCTGCGGAACTTCCCGGTGATCGGGCACGCGCGGTACCTGATGGAGAAGATCGGGCCGGAGCTGCGGCAGTACATCGTCGCCGACAACGACGAGGAGCGGCCCTTCAGCCGCGACCAGCGGCGTTGGGTCTACGCCTCTGCCAAGGAGCAGAACAACTACTTCGGCTTCGGCACCGACAACGACATCGAGCACACCCAGGGCCACATCCACATCAAGCACCGTACGTTCGCCGACTCGCTGCCAGACGACCACGACCCGGCCGCCAAGCTCCCGTCGGCGAAGGTGCTCGGAGCGCCGCGCGGGCGCGCGAAGGCGTTCCGGCCGGAGTCGATCGTCAACATCTCGGCGATGTCGTTCGGGTCGCTGTCCGGGCCGGCGATCACGGCGCTCAATCGGGGTGCACTCAAGGCCGGGGCGATGCACAACACCGGCGAGGGCGGCATCTCGCCCTACCACCTGGAAGGCGGCGCCGATCTGGTGATGCAGATCGGCACCGCCTACTTCGGGTGCCGGAATGCCGACGGCACCTTCTCGATCGATCGGCTCAAGGAGCGGGTCGCCAGCGCGCCGGTCAAGGCGATCGAGATCAAGCTCTCGCAAGGCGCCAAGCCCGGCCTCGGTGGACTGCTGCCGGCGGCCAAGGTGACCCCGGAGATCGCCGAGATCCGCGGCATCGAGCTCGGCAAGGACTGTGCCTCGCCGTCTCGGCACTCCGCCTTCCACGACGTCGACTCGATGCTCGACTTCGTCGAGATGATCGCCGCCGAGACCGGGGTGCCGGTCGGCATCAAGTCGGCGGTCGGTGAGATGGAGTTCTGGCAGGAGCTCGCCGGCAAGATGCGGTCGGGGGAGCGGGGCGTCGACTTCATCACCGTCGACGGCAGCGAGGGCGGCACCGGTGCCGCGCCGCTGATCTTCTCCGACGCGGTCGCGATGCCGTACCGGATCGGCTTCTCGCGGGTCTACGGGACGTTCGCCGAGGTCGGTCTGACCGACTCGATCACCTTCATCGGGTCGGCGAAGCTGGGCCTTCCGGAGAACGCCGCCGTCGCTTTCGCGCTCGGCGCCGACATGATCAACGTCGGCCGCGAGGCGATGATGTCGATCGGCTGCATCCAGGCTCAGAAGTGCCACGACGACACCTGTCCGACCGGCGTCGCGACGCAGAGCAAGTGGCTCTCCGGCGGCCTCGACCCGATGGACAAGGGCGATCGCTGTGCCAGCTATCTCAGGACCCTGCGCAGGGAGCTGACGAAGGTCTCCGCCGCGGTGGGTGTCGCCCACCCCGGCCTGATCACGCCGCATGACATCGAGGTCATGAACGGCGACTACGAGTCACGCACTCTCGCCGGTGTCTACGGCTACAAGGACCACTGGGGCGCCCTCGGCCCCGAGGTGGCCCGCGAGCTCCTCGCCGTCGTGCAACCGCACCGTACGTTCAACGAGAAGCCGACCACCGCCTGAGGGTCGAGACGTCAGGTACGTCGGCCGAGACGTCACTCGCGTCGGTCGAGACGGCACCCGGTGCCAACTCGACCGACGCCGTTGACGCCTCGGCCGGCGGGGGTGACTTCTCGTCAGGCCTCGGTGGCGTAGCGGGCGCCGATGGACTCGCGGATCATGTCCATCTGGCGCATCAGGCTGAGCGTCTGGCTGTGGGGCACCAGCGGGGACTCCAGGAGGCCCTCGCGCAGGCAGCGCTGCACCTCGACGATCTCGTTGCCGTACGCAGCGCCGATGACGGGCTCGTCACCGACGATCTCGACGGGCTCGTCGCCGTTGGCGGGCTTGAAGACCGCCGAGGACGGGTGGTGGAAGTCGGTCAGCTCGATGCGGCCCTGGTCGGTGGCGATCGAGGCCGCACGGGACGAGTAGGAGGTGACCGAGGAGACCATGGTGGAGAGCTCGTTGCCGGCGTACTTCCCGGTCATCACCAGGTCGAGGTCGAAGGTGGCGCCGTCGGCACCCTCGCCCAGGTTGGCCTGAGCGGTCAGCGCGCGGGCCTCGCCGAAGAGCAGGTGGGCGAAGGTGAGCGGGTAGATGCCCATGTCGAGCAGCGCGCTGGCGCCGAGCGCGGGGTCGAGGAGGCGCTGGTTCTGCTCGGGGTCGGCGACGAAGCCGAGCTCGGCGTGTACGTGCCGGGGGACCCCGAAGCGGCCCGACTTCACGTCGGTGACGAGGCGCCGGATGACCGGGTTGGTCGCCATCCACATGGCCTCCATGAGGAACAGCTTCTTGGAGGTGGCCAGGTCGACCATCGTCTGCGAGTCGGCGGCGTTGAGCGTCAGCGCCTTCTCGCACAGCACGTGCTTGCCGGCGTTGAGCACGAGGGTGGCGTGCTCGAGGTGGTGGGAGTGGGGGGAGGCGATGTAGACGACGTCGACGTCCTCGTCGGCGGCCAGCTCCTCATAGGAGCCGTGCGCGCGGACCGGCCCCTTGGCCTCGTACGCCTTCGCGAACTCCTCCGCGGACTCCTTGCTCCGCGAGCCCACGGCCACGAGTTGGCCGTCGGGGACGAGCATCAGGTCGGTGGCGAGGGAGTGGGCGATCCGGCCGGTGCCGAGAATTCCCCACCTGATCGGGTCAGAGTTGGTGGTCACGGCTCGACTCTAGCCACCAGGCAGCCCTCAGTGGGCGTTGGGCGGAAGCACGTTCTTGGTGTGGCTGCCATCCACGGCGGCGAGCTCTTCGAGGAAGGTGTCGGCCCAGTGGCGTACGTCCCGGGCGGCGACCTGCTTGCGCATCGCCTTCATCCGGCGGGTGAGCTCCTTCGGCTCGGCCTGGTAGGCCTCGAGCAGCGCGGCCTTCATCCCGTTGATGTCGTAGGGGTTGACGAGCCAGGCCTGGCGCAGCTCCTCGGCCGCGCCGGCGAACTCGGAGAGCACGAGGGCGCCGTCGTCCTCGTAGCGGCAGGCGACGTACTCCTTCGCGACCAGGTTCATGCCGTCGCGGTAGGGGGTGACGACCATGATGTCGGCGGCGCGGTAGAGCGCGGCCATCTCCGCCCGGGGGAGGCTCGTGTGGAGGTAGGAGATCGCGGGTCGGCCGATGCGGCCGAGGTCGCCGTTGAGGCGGCCGACGAGGCGGTCGATGTCGTCGCGGAGCTTGCGGTACTGCTCGACGCGCTCGCGAGAGGGCACCGCCACCTGGACGAAGATGGCGTCCTCGACGTCGAGCTCGGTGTCGCGGATCATCTCGCCGTAGGCGCGCAGCCTGGCGTAGATGCCCTTGGTGTAGTCGAGCCGGTCGACGCCGAGCAGGATCTTCTTCGGGTCGCCGAGCTGCTGGCGGATCTCCTTGGCGCGCTGGTTGATGGCCTCGTCGTGGGCCATCTCGTCGAAGCCGAGGAAGTCGATCGAGATCGGGAAGGCGGCCGCGTGCACGGTGCGCCCGTCGGGGAGATAGACCAGGTCGCGATGGGTCTTGTGGCCGACGCGCTGACGCACCAGGCGGACGAAGTTCTGGGCTGCCTGGGGGAGCTGGAAGCCGACGAGGTCGGCGCCGAGCAGGCCCTCGAGGAGCTGGCGGCGCCAGGGGACCTGCTGGAAGAGCTCGGCCGGAGGGAACGGGATGTGCAGGTAGAAGCCGATGCGCAGGTCGGGGCGGAGCTCGCGCAGCATCTGCGGGACCAGCTGGAGCTGGTAGTCCTGGACCCAGACGGTCGCGCCCTTCGCGGCGACCTCGGCGCACTTCTCGGCGAACCTGCGGTTGACGCGCTGGTAGCCGTCCCACCACTCGCGGTGGAACTCCGGCTTGGCCACGACGTCGTGGTAGAGCGGCCACAGGGTGCCGTTGGAGAAGCCCTCGTAGTGCTCCCGGATGTCCTCGGCGGTCATCGTCATCGGCAACAGGTGGAGCCCGTCGTCCTCGAACGGCTCGAGGTCCTCGTCGGTGCCGCCGGGCCAGCCGATCCAGACGCCGTCGTTGGCGCGCAGGACGGGTTCGAGGGCGCTGACCAGGCCTCCTGGGGAGCGTCGCCACGCTTTCGTGCCGTCCGGCATCTCCACTCGATCGACGGGAAGCCGGTTGGCCACGATTACCAGGTCAGCCTGCACATCTCCGACTCTAATGGACCGGGGCCAGGTTCGGCGCCGTGTCGTTCCACCCGTGACTTTCGGCTCCGGTCGGAATACCTGTCGAGTAACACGCCGACAGGGTGAACCACAGCGGTGTAGTTCGGCGCGTTAGGGTGTGGTCAGATGCAGACGACACCGGGGGACGAGGAATGAGCGCTGTCAACGTGCAGGTCACAGGCCCAGGCGAGGACCCCGCGAGCCTCAGCGAACGTGACAAGCAGATCCTCGACTTCGAGCGTCAGTGGTGGAAGTACGCCGGAGCCAAGGAAGCCGCCGTGCGCGAGGCGTTCAACATGTCCGCCACCCGTTACTACCAGGTGCTCAACGCTCTCATCGACAAGCCGGAGGCCCTCGAGGCCGACCCCCTGCTGGTACGCCGCCTGCGACGGCTCCGCGCGGCCCGGCAGCGTCAGCGCTCGGCGAGACGGCTCGGTTTCGAGGTCTGAATGACCGGCTGCGTACGTCCTTCGAAGGGTGAGCGTGGCGTCGCGCTTCCCACACCCGTCATCGCGCTGAGCGTGGTTGCTGTCGTCGCCGCGGTGGTCGTCTTCTGGATCACCGGGGGTTCTGATGACGGGGGCGAGAAGATCGCCCAGGCAGGGGGCACTCCGTCTCCCTCGGCGTCGGCGAAGCCGAAGCCGGCCAAGACCGAGGAGAAGAAGCCGGCCAAGGCCGAGCCCTCGCCCGTCGATCGTGCCAAGGTCAGCGTCGAGGTCTACAACCAGTCCAACATCGGTGGCCTTGCCAGCGACGTCGCGGCGAAGGCGACCACGGTCGGCTGGAACGTCGTCGGCGAGGACAACTGGATGGGCTCGGTCCCGGAGAACACCGTCTACTACCCGGGCGAGATGAAGCGCGAGGGCCAGCAGCTCGCCGATGACCTCGGCATCAAACGCACCCATGTGTCGGTCGAAGGCTCGATGAAGGGCGACCGGTTGACGGTCGTCCTGACCGGTGGTCTCTGAGCCGCTTGTCAACGTGATTCCGGGCGGGTGACGCCGGGCCGTACTGATGTTGTCGGAAGACGATTCCGTAATCCCGCGACAGGTCATGCGATCCACTGGTCTACTTGGGGCGCCTTTTGCCGGGCGAGATGCTCCGACCACTCGGATTGGAAGAGCCGATGACCGACCAGCCCATGCCGCCACAGCTTCCTGCGCCGCAAGCGAAGCCGAGGAGTCCCGGCCGGGTCGTCGCGATCATCGCGGCCTTGCTCTCGGTATGCCTGGTGATGCTGGCCGGCGTCGTCGGTGTCGCGGTGTGGGTGACCCAGCAGGGCGATGGCGACGAGGAGAAGAAGCCGTTCACCGAGGCGATCGCTGAGCTCGGCGAGGCGGAGGGCATCGTCTACAAGGACGTGGCCGTCGCCGACACCACGGTGAAGTCGTTGACCGTCACGCAGGGCGGGATGCGGATGGGGCAGGCCGAGGGCGGCGCGTTCTCCTACCTCACCACGCCGGCCGGCGACCAGATCACCGGACCGGTCAAGCTGCTCTCGGTCGACGACACGCTGTTCTATCGCGCAACCACCGGGGACGCGGCGAAGCAGCCGTGGATGACGGGCGACGAGTCGGCCGACCTGGCACGGGTCGTCGACATGTTCGCTTCGCCGAAGGACCTGGCCGCCAGCCTTTCGCGTGCACTGTCGCGAGCACGTGCCGACGACCTTCCGGAGGGTCCCGCGGACGTCGAGACGTACGCCGGGGTCAAGGCGCTGCGGGCCTCGACGCCCACGGGTGACCTGTTGATCACCAGTGCGAAACCACATCAGCTGCTCGGCGTCGAACCCCCTGCGGGCTCTCGGACGGTCGGCGCCCCCGCGGTCGCTGGCGACGGGGTCAAGACGGTGGCGTACGTGTCGGGCCCGGCGGGGTCTGATGGCGTCGACCCCATGAGCCTGGCGGGCGAAGGGATGGAACTCGATCCGGTCCCCCCGGCCGAGGCCGACCCGATGTACGCCGATATGGAGAAGGAAACCTCTCAACTCTCCAAAGCGGTCGACACCGGCGTCACCTTCAACGCCAACCTCGACGGGAACGTGCAGTGCAGCGCCGGCGGCTGCACGGCTACCGCAAACATCCATGGCACCCTGAGCTCCGGGGCGCAGTCGCGCATCACCGGCGGCCAGGTCACCGCCAACATGACCGCCAGCTTCACGATCGACGGCGGTGCCGCCGGTTCCTGCAGCACATCTGGCTCGCTCGGCGTCTCTGGCGGCTCAGCCGAAGGCACCATGAGCTGCTCCGCCCCTGGTGCTGGTGCCCGCTTCGTCGCGGTCGAGCAGCAGAAGAAGGCCGCCCTCGGTAGTCGGGGCGGTCGCTACAGCTTTCCGTACGCCGCCAGTGTCCAGGTCGTGGCGGTTGCGCGGGTCCAGGTCGAGCGGCTCGTGCAGATCATCAACCAAGCGCGTGACGAGGCCGCAAACGCCGTTCCCGAGACCCTGAGGTTCGGAAGCAGGGCAGCGGCGCGGGAAGGGCTTCCTGGAGATCTCGCGGGTGTCGGGAACCGCTTCTTCCGTGGCGCGACCGCGAAGAGTCAGGACTTCCAAGCGGTCGGCCTCCCTGGAGGCGGATATCGCCTCCAGTTCTTCTCTCCGGCCAACAATCCGGGTTACGGGAAACTCTACGTCCAAGAGATCGATCGCAGCGGCAACATCGTCAGTCGATACAAGGACACCATCGGACCTGACGGGTTCATCGAACGGAAGTTTCTCCAGTGAGGTCCGCTAACACTGCGCTAGCAGTTGCACTCGCCGAGGTGATCACAGGAGACCCCGGCCCAATGAGCGACATCGGGTCGGCTACGCACGAAGAAGTCCTCGCAGCGGCGGATGCGCTGGGGACGCCCCTAGTTGTCCCGCGAACGGCAGCCGTCTCGCTGATCCGCGGCCTAATTGATGGCGTTCACCGGCCAGAATCGGTGCAGGCGTGGGCTTCCTTTGTAAGCGCCGGGTTCGTCGCGAATCGCTCGCCTGGGCCGATCCGTCCCGTCGAGATCGACTTCGAGGAGGCGTGGGAGGACGCGATCTCGGAGGCGGTTTCAAGGCTGGACGAGATCGGGGACGTGTTGGACGGTGAGGTCTCGGAAGGCGAACTCCTCGATCTCCTACAGCTGCTTGGCGAGACATGATGAACCTCGATGCAACGAAATCCAGGTCGAATCGATCTCAGCGGGTGGCGAGAATCCGCCCCCGTACCAGCTGGCCGATGACCTCGGCGTCAAACGCACCCATGTCTCGGTCGAAGGCTCGATGAAGGGCGACCGGTTGACGGTCGTCCTGACCGGTGCTCTCTGAGGCTTTCCGGCCGTTCTCGATGGTGTGTGATCTGCCACACGGCCGTGCTCGCCCGGTCGGCTCGTAGGTCGTGGCCGTGTCACAGTTGAGCCATGGCCGAACTCCAGCCTGACGGCACCGCAGGAGAGCAGAAGTACGCCGCGATCGCGGCTGCTGCCGCCGAGACTCTCGTCGGTCTCGACTTCGACGGGACGCTCTCCCCGATCGTGGAGGACCCGGCTTCGGCTCGGATCCATCCGGACGCGGCGGAGGTCCTGATCGCGCTCGCGTCCCGGGTCAAGGCGCTGGCCATCGTCACCGGCCGACCCGCCGGACAGGTCGTCGAGCTGGGCGGGCTGGACGCGATCGCCGACGCGCTGGGGGAGCTGGGCAAGGAGCTGTACGTGTTCGGTCAGTACGGCAACGAGCGCTGGAGCGGCGCCGACCGGGTCGTCGTCGGCCCGCCGCCGCCGGAAGGGCTGGCCGCGTTCGAGGCGGCGCTGCCCGCGGTGCTCTCCGCGCACGGTGCGCAGGACGCCTATATCGAGGAGAAGGGTCTCGCCGTCGGGGTGCACACCCGCCGGTTCCCCGACCCCGACGGCCTCGCCGCGCGTCTGCTCCCGCCGCTGACCGAGCTGGCCGGCGAGCACGGGCTCGTCATCGAGCCCGGCAAGCAGGTCATCGAGGTGCGTGCCCCCGGCATGCACAAGGGCCACGCGATCTCCACCTTGGTGGAGGAGGTCTCGCCCGGCGCGATCCTGTTCGGTGGCGACGACCTGGGGGACGTCGAGGCGTTCGAGGCGGTGCGTGCCTGGGGAAAGGCGACCGGGTCGCCGACGGTGCTCGTCTACTCCCACGCTGGACCCGACCGGGGTCCGCTCGCCGGGCTGGCCGACGTCGAGGTGGCGGGTCCGGACGGTGTGCTGGAGCTTCTGCGTGAGCTGACCGACGAGGCGCGCCAGGGGTAGCACTGCGTCCGCTGACAGCGAACACGATAACCGGAGGGAACATCCGGTTACCCTCGGGAGTTGAGCCGGTATCACTCAACTTTTCTAGGAGGGTCCGCAATGGACAAGCTTCCTGTGCTGTTCGTCTCGGATGCCGTGGTCCTGCCGGGGATGGTCGTGCCGATCGAGCTCGACGAGGCCGCGCAGGCTGCGATCGACGCCGCCCGGGCCGGCTCGGAGAGCCGGCTGCTGGTCGCGCCGCGGCTGGGGGACCGGTATGCGACGTACGGCGCTGTCGCCACGATCGAGCGTGTCGGCCGATTCCGGGGCGGTGAGCCCGCGGCGGTGCTGAGGGCCGTCGGCCGCGCGAAGATCGGCTCCGGTGTGACCGGACCCGGTGCTGCGCTGTGGGTCGAGGTCGAGGCGGCCGAGGAGACCACGACGGAGCACGCGAAGGAGCTGGCCGAGGAGTACAAGCGGCTGGTCGTCGCCGTGCTGCAGCGTCGTGAGGCCTGGCCGGTCATCGACCAGGTCAACCGGCTCACCGAGCCGTCCGAGATCGCCGACACCGCCGGCTACGCGCCCTACCTCGACGACGAGGCCAAGCGCGAGCTGCTGGAGACGCCGTCGGTCGAGGAGCGGCTGGAGAAGGTGATCGCCTGGGCCAAGGACAACATCGCGGAGTCCGAGGTCAGCGACAAGATCGCCGAGGACGTACGTGAGGGCATGGAGAAGACACAGCGGGAGTTCCTGCTGCGCCAGCAGCTCGCCGCGATCCGCAAGGAGCTCGGCGAGGGCGAGCCCGAGGGGTCCGACGACTACCGGGCCCGGGTCGAGGCAGCCGACCTGCCCGAGGCCGTACGCGAGGCCGCGCTGCGCGAGGTCGACAAGCTCGAGCGTGGTTCGGAGCAGAACCCCGAGACCGCCTGGATCCGCACCTGGCTGGACACCGTGCTGGAGCTGCCCTGGGGCGTGACCACGGAGGACTCCACCGACGTGGTCGCTGCTCGGGAGGTGCTCGACGCCGACCACCACGGCCTCGACGAGGTCAAGGACCGGATCGTGGAGTACCTGGCGGTCAGGACCCGTCGCGCCGAGCGTGGGCTGCAGGTCATCGGCGGCCGAGGCTCGGGCGCCGTGGTGCTGCTCGCCGGCCCGCCTGGAGTCGGCAAGACCTCGCTCGGTGAGTCGGTCGCGCGCTCGCTCGGACGGAAGTTCGTCCGGGTCGCGCTGGGCGGTGTCCGTGACGAGGCCGAGATCCGCGGTCACCGGCGCACCTACGTCGGCGCGCTCCCGGGGCGGATCGTGCGGGCCATCAAGGAGGCCGGCTCGATGAACCCGGTCGTGCTCCTCGACGAGGTCGACAAGGTCGGCTCCGACTACCGGGGCGATCCTGCCGCGGCGCTGCTGGAGGTGCTCGACCCGGCGCAGAACCACACCTTCCGCGACCACTACCTCGAGCTCGACCTGGACCTCTCCGACGTCCTGTTCATCGCGACGGCCAACGTCGTGGAGCAGATCCCGAGCGCCCTGCTGGACCGGATGGAGCTGGTCACCATCGACGGCTACACCGAGGACGACAAGGTAGCCATCGCCCGCGACTTCCTGCTGCCCCGGCAGCTCGAGCGCGCCGCGGTCACCGCGGACGAGGTGAGCGTCGCCGACGACGCGCTGCGTGAGCTGGCTGCCAACTACACCCGCGAGGCAGGCGTACGCCAGCTCGAGCGGCTCCTCGCCAAGGCGCTGCGCAAGGCGGCGACACGTTTGGCCACCGGGGCCGAGCATGTCGACGTCGACCTGGACAACCTCAAGGACCTCGTCGGACGGCCGCGGTTCACGCCGGAGTCGGCGGAGCGTACGTCGGTCCCGGGGGTCGCCACCGGGCTGGCCGTGACCGGCCTGGGTGGGGACGTGCTCTTCATCGAGGCGTCCGCTGCCGACGGGCAGACCGGCCTGAACATCACCGGCCAGCTCGGTGAGGTGATGAAGGAGTCCGCGCAGATCGCGCTCTCCTTCGTCCGCTCGCACGCGGCCGAGCTCGGGGTGGACCCGGCGGTGCTGGACCGCTCGCTCCACGTTCACGTGCCCGCCGGTGCGGTGCCCAAGGACGGCCCGAGCGCCGGCATCACCATGGTCACCGCGCTCACCTCGCTCGCGACCGGACGCCCGGTACGCAGCGAGGTCGGCATGACCGGCGAGGTCTCGCTCTCCGGCCGGGTGCTGCCCATCGGCGGCCTCAAGCAGAAGCTGCTCGCCGCCCAGCGGGCCGGTCTGACCGAGGTCTTCGTGCCGCAGCGCAACGAGCCCGATCTGGACGAGGTGCCCGACGAGGTGAAGCAGGCGCTGAAGATCAATCTGGTGAGTGATGTCAGGGATGTCGTACGCGGCGCCCTCGCGCCCGTGGCCGGGGGTGCCAGCACGGCCAGCTCGGTTGCCGCTGCCTGACCGGATCGTTCCGGATGCTGCCCGCTTGATGCCTCGTGCATCGAGCGGGCAGCTCGCACACTGGAGGCATGAGCAACCGAGCCCTTCTCGTCATCGACATCCAGGAATCCTTTCGTCAGCAGGAATTGTGGGACCAGACCCTCCATCCCGATATCGCCGAGCGCGCAGACCGGCTGGTGAGCCTCGCGCGTGCCGCCGGAGACCTGGTCGTCTGGGTGCTGCACACCGAGCCCGGCAGCGGTGGTGCGTTCGACCCGGCCTCGGGCCATGTGCGCTACCTGGAAGGGCTGAGCGGCCCGCAGTCGGGTGACGTCGAGGTGCGCAAGACCTCGCACAACGCGTTCACCACGACCAACCTGCAGCAGGTGCTGACCGAGCACGGGATCACCGAGCTCGTGGTCTGCGGGATCCGTGCCGAGCAGTGTGTCGAGACCAGCGCCCGGATCGGCTCCGACCTCGGCTACCGGGTCACCTATGTCGCCGACGCGGTGACCACCGAGCCGCTGGGAGGCCTGTCCGCGGAGGAGGTCGTGGAGCGTACGAAACTCGTGCTCAGCGGCCGGTTTGCCGAGATCGTGACCATCGCCGATCTGGAGGCTGTGGCAGCATCTGCGGCGTGAGCGAGCGCCAGCGAGCGATCAATGTGATCATGATGCCGTCACATCCGTATCCTTTCTTCTCCTCAACGGGTGTGGCGGCATGAGCAAGGTCGTGTTCGTGCTGCTGCCTGGCGTACATCTGCTCGACCTCGCCGGGCCGGCACAGGCGTTCCACACCGCTGGCAACCTGGGGCACCCCTACGACCTCGTCTACGTCGCGGGCGCCGAGCCGGGGGAGGTGGTCTCGGCCCAGGGGCTGCCGCTGTCGGTCACCGCGGAGTGGCCGGACCTCGACCCCGGCGACCTGCTCCTCGTGCCGGGGTGGCGGGCGGCGTACGACCTCGTCGCCGGCCCTCGGCTCTCCCGGGAGACAGTCGAGCGGCTGCGTGCCCATCATGCGGCCGGGGGCGAGGTGGCGAGCGTCTGCGCCGGCGCCGATGCCCTCGGCCAGGCGGGTCTCCTCGACGGCCGTCTCTGCACCACCCATCACGACCTCCAGGACGCGCTGTCCAGCCGCTATCCGAAGGCCCGGGTGGTGCGCGACGTGCTCTTCACCAGCGATGACCGGATCGTGACGTCGGCCGGCATCGCCAGTGGCATCGACCTGAGCCTGCACCTGCTCGCGATGCGCCACGGACCGGCGCTGGCGGCTCGTGTCGCCCGAGACATGGTCGTCTACGCGCGGCGCAACGGCGACCAGCCGCAGGAGAGCGTCCTGCTGCGCCACCGGAACCATCTCGACGACACCGTCCACCACGTGCAGGACGTGATCGACGGCCGGTTCGCCGAGGCGCTCCCGCTCGCCGTCCTTGCCGAGGGCGCGGGGGTGAGCGAGCGCACCCTGACCCGCGCCTTCGTGAGCGCGACCGGTCTCACCCCGCTCCGCTACCAGCAGGCGCTTCGGCGTGAGCGCGCCGACCATCTGCTGGCCGCGGGCACCACCATGGAGTCGGCCGCCCGAGCGGTGGGCTTCGACGACGCCCGGATGCTGCGCCGCCTCCGCGCCCGCTGACCGCCGTCCAGATAGCGGACATGTGGTCCGCGGAGTGGAACCCGGATGTGTTTGGTGCCGGATACCTGCCGTACGATCGCTACTGCTCATCGAGAGGGACTGAGGGAACGGCCCAGTGAAGTCCCGGCAACCGACCGCGAGCCTCCTCCCATGCCAGGGCGGGTAGCGGAGCAGGTGCTAATTCCGGCCCGGCGCGAGAGACGTGATCGGGGAAGATGAGGAGGAGGTTTCTCATGAGCGCTGCAACCGAGGAGAAGAACGGTCTGCGCGAGGGCGCGTTCGGGAACGCATCGGCACTCTCGTGCCGAGAGTGCGGCAACCAGGTCGAGCTCGGACCGCATTACGCCTGTCCGGAGTGTTTCGGGCCACTGGAGGTGGCCTATGACTTCCCGGCCGTGACCCGTGAGGAGATCGAGGCCGGACCCCGCAACATCTGGCGCTACAAGGCGCTGCTGCCGGTGCCCGACGACATCGAGCAGAGCCCCAACACCGAGCCCGGCTTCACCCGGCTCCTGGACGCGAAGAACCTCGCCAAGGAGCTCGGCATCGAGAAGATCTGGGTGAAGGACGACTCGACCAACCCGACCAACTCCTTCAAGGACCGCGTGGTCGCCTGTGCGCTGAGCGCCGCCCGTGAGCTCGACGCCAAGGTCTTCGCCTGCCCGAGCACCGGCAACCTGGCCAACGCGGTGGCGGCGGCCGGGGCGCGGGCGGGCATCCCGACAGCGGTCTTCATCCCGAGCAACCTCGAGCAGCCCAAGCAGGTCAACTCCGCGATCTTCACCGACAACCTGATCGCCGTCGACGGCAACTACGACGACGTCAACAAGCTCGCCCAGGAGATCGCGGCGGAGGAGGACGGCTGGGCGTTCGTGAACGTCAACGTACGTCCCTTCTACGCCGAGGGCTCCAAGACGCTCGGCTTCGAGATCGCCGAGCAGCTCGGCTGGCGCCTGCCCGACCAGATCGTCATCCCGGTGGCCTCCGGATCCCAGCTGACCAAGGTCGACAAGGCCTTCAAGGAGCTGATCAAGCTCGGTCTGGTCGAGGAGAAGCCCTACCGGATCTTCGGCGCCCAGGCGACCGGCTGCAACCCGGTCGCGACCGCGTTCAAGGCCGGCGTCGACGCCATCCGCCCGGTCAAGCCCGACACGATCGCCAAGTCGCTGGCCATCGGCAACCCCGCCGACGGCATCTACGTCCTCGACGCCACCCGCTCCTCCGGTGGCGCCGTCGAGGAGGTCACCGACGACGAGATCCGCGCCGCGATCGTGCTCCTGGCCCGCACCGAGGGCATCTTCACCGAGACCGCCGGCGGCACCACGCTCGCGGTCACCAAGAAGCTCGTCGAGACCGGCGCTCTGGACCCGAGCCTGGAGACGGTGATCATCAACACCGGCCACGGCCTCAAGACGCTCGACGCGATCAGCGGCATCGTCGGTCCCCGCGCCACCATCGCCCCCAACTACGACTCCTTCGAGGAAGCCGGGCTCTCGCAGGCGTAGGGCTTGTCCCTTCGTCACGGTATGCAGACGAAGGCTCACATCCCCGGCGGAGTTCCGCGCGGGATGTGGCCCTTGACCTGCATACCTTGACGAAGGAACCCTCGCGTTCACACTCGTGCGCTACAGATAAGAAATGTGAGCAGCGCGAAGACGAGTGAAGAGGCCAGATGGCTCGGTGTGGTCGCCGCGACCGCCGGAGTCGCCGGCGCGATCGGCGTGGTGGGGGCGGCGGCCGGTGCCGGGTTCGTGACGTTGCTGAAGAGACAGGCGGCGCATGCACGCGACGTGATCGGCAAGCCGCTCGGCGAGGAGGCGATCTACGCCGACAAGGTCTACAAGAAGACCTACGGCGGTACGCCGGTGGAGCTCCTCGTCCTCGGCGACTCGATCGCCGCCGGGCTGGGTGCGGAGACCCGCGGCGGCACGCTCGGCGCACGGCTCGCCAAGGGTACGGCGAAGGTCCTGCAGAGGCCGGTGCGGCTGCGTACGGCCGCCGTGGTCGGGGCCGAGACCTCGATGGTTCCCGCTCAGCTCGAGTCGCTTCCGGAGCGCTACCGACCCGACGTCGCGGTGGTCATCGTCGGCGGCAACGACGTCACCCACCGGGTCCCGCAGAAGGACTCCACCCGGGTGCTGGGGGAGATCATCGACGCGCTGCGGGAGCGTGGCGCCGAGGTGGTGGTCGGGACGTGCCCCGACGTCGGTGCGGTCCGACCGCTGCCGCAGCCGCTGCGCTCGCTCGGGCGCAGGATCGCCAAGCAGCTGGCCGAGGGGCAGCGGGAGACCGCGCTGGCCAAGGGCGCCCACGTCGTCTCGCTCTCCGAGGTGGTCGGCCCGTTCTTCATCACGAACCCCGACGAGATGTTCGCCATCGACCACTTCCACCCCAGCGCCATGGGCTACAAGCGCACCGCGAAGGCGATGCTGCCCTCCGTCCTCGCCGCGCTGGGGCAGGTCGAGCGGGTCCCGTTCGGCCACCACCTGCCCGAGCTCCCGCCCGAGTCGGCGCATCCTGACACAGACCCCGGTCGAGTCGGCTCGTCATAACGCGCCGACTCGGCGCGGGGTTCGGTCAGAACGCGCCGACTGGGCCTAGCGCTCGTCCGCCTCGTCCGGGGCCTTGCCACCGGTGCTGAGCAGGTCGGCGGTGAAGCCGGTGGCGGCGCGGTAGTCGACGGTCCCGGCAGGCGTACGCGGCACCGCGTCGACGAGCAGGACGAGCTTGGGCTCGTGCGACTCACCGAGCAGGTCGCGGGAGTGCTTGCGCAGGTCGGCGGCGGTCGTCTCGGACGACGGAGCCAGCTGCACCAGGGCCGCTACCTGCTGGCCCCAGCGCGGGTGAGGCATGCCGAAGACCGCGGCGTCGACGACGTCGCCGTGGCCGAGGAGCACGCCCTCGATGGTCTCGGGGTGGATCTCGAGGTCACCGGTGCGTACGAGCGTGGCGGCCCTGCCCAGCAGGGTGATCGAGCCGTCCTGCTCGCGACGGGCGAGGTCGCCGGGGAAGGTCCATCGCCGGTTGTCGATCAGCTTGATCGCGGTGGCCGAGCGGGCGTTGTCCTTGTAGTAGCCGAGAGCCGAGGGACCGGAGCGGGCCAGCAGGCCCTCGACGCCGGGAGCCGCCGGGGTGAGGTCGGGGTTGAAGACCTCCACCTCCGGGCCGACCATGAACCGCGCCTCACCGGGGACGAGCGGGGAGCCGTCGTCGGCGCGGGAGCCGGTGACGCCGGTCTCCAGGGTGCCGTAGGAGTCGACGATGACCCGGCGGGCGAACGCGTTTCGCAGGACCCCGAGGACGTTCTCGGAGAGCGGTGCGGCGGTGTTGGAGACACCGGCGAGCGAGCGCAGTGGCCAGCGCTTCTTCCCGACCAGCCGCGCCGCAGCCACCGGCCGCGCCTGGGCGTCGCCCAGCAGTGTGATCGCGGTCGCGCCGGCCTGCTCGGCGAGGTCGAGGAATGCCTCGGCGGAGAAGGTGGGCGAGGTGTCGAGCACCGCGGTGCCTCCGGCGACCAGCGCCCGCAGGAGCAGCAGCTGGCTCTGCCCGTGCAGCAGCGGACCGCCGGCGAGCAGGACGACACCCGAGTCGCGAGCTGCCGCCTCGGCGGCGAGGCCCTCGACCGACGGGATCGGCGCGTTGCGCCGGACCGTGTTCAGCGCGGCCCAGATCAGGTCCTCCTGACGCCACACCGCACCCTTCGGGGTGCCCGTGGTGCCGGTGGTGAAGATGATGTGCCAGTCACCGGGCGTACGCCCGACGGTCGGCCGCTCCTTGGACGCCGCGGCGACCTTGGCGTCGTAGTCGGGGCCGAGGACGACCCGGTGGTCCAGCTTCAGGTCGAGCTCGTCGAGGTCGTCGGTGAACTCGGGGGAGACGATGGCCGCGACGCAGTCGGTGGCGGCGTACGTCCGGGCGAGCTCGTCGCGCCGGTAGGCGTGGTTGATGTTGACCGGGATCGTGCGGGCCTTGAGACATCCGTAGAGGGCGTCGACCCACTCGATCCGGTTGGTCGCGTGGACGGCGACCTGGGCACCAGGCTCGAGACCGACGCTCAGCAGGTGGTTGGCCAGGCGCGTGGCACGCTCGTCGATCTCGGCGTAGGAGTAGGCGCGGTCGGAGGTGACGACAGCCGTGCGATCGGGGATCGCATCGGCCATCGCCTCCAGGATGTCGGGCAGTGTGAGGGGGATCACGGCGGACACAGAGACGTAGGCTTTCCAGGGGTAGGGCCGTACGGCACCGAACCGTACGTCGGATCAGCCGGTCGTCACCTACGCGCCTCGAGCAGCTCGGCAGCGACCGTAGCGCTCGCACGATAGTCCACCTTGCTCACGGGCGTGCGAGGGACTCGCTCCACGAGCAGGATGTCCTTGGGCACCTTGTAGGCGGAGATGAGGCTGCGGCAGTGCTCCCGCAGCGCGTCGTCCGAGGTCGCGGCGCCCTCGCGGAGCTGCACGAGAGCGGTCACCTGCTGGCCCCAGCGCTCGTGCGGGGTGCCGACGACCGCGGTGTCGAAGACGTCGGGGTGACGCAGCAGGACCGCCTCGACCTCCTCGGGGAAGACCTTCTCGCCGCCGGTGTTGATGCAGCCCGAGCCGCGGCCCAGGACGGTGATCGAGCCGTCCTCCTCGCGCCGCGCGAAGTCGCCGGGGATCGACCAGCGCTGCCCGTCGATCTCCTTGAACGTCGCCGCGGTCTTGACCGGGTCGTTGTAGTAGCCCAGCGGGATCGACCCGGTGCGTGCGAGCATCCCGGTCTCGCCCGGCGCGCACGGCTTCAGGTCGGTGTCGAAGACCTGTACGTCCATCCCGACCTGGAACTTCGGCGCGGCCTGCTCGCCCTCCTTGCCCTCGTCGACCTGCATGCCGGTCGCTCCGGACTCCGAGGCTCCGTAGGAGTCGAGGATGTAGCGGCCGGGCAGTGCCTCCCGGAGCTGGGTGCGCACCCCTGCGGAGAGAGGTGCGGCGCCGTTCGAGACGGCGAACAGCGCGCTCAGGTCCCAGCGCTCCGGCTCGCGCAGGATCGCCTCGGCCACCGGACGGCCCATCGCATCACCCAAGAAGGTGAGCGAGTTGACCCCGGCCGCCTGGACGAGGTCCAGGATGCTCTCGGGCGACCAGGTCGGCTCTGTGAAGAGCGCGACCGTGCAGCCGCCGACATGGCCGTTGCCCATGATCCACTGGCTGCCGCCGTGCATCATCGGGCCGCAGGCCAGCAGCACCATCGGTGTCTCCTGCGCGGCCGCTTCTTCGGCGAGCTGCTCGACGGTGTCGAACGGCGCCCCGAACCGGCTCGCGTTCATCGCGGCCCGGATGATGTCCTCCTGGCGCCACACGACGCCCTTCGGCATCCCGGTGGTGCCGCCGGTGAAGATCACATAGCGGTCGTCGGGGCTGCGCTCGATGTCGGGGCGCTCCTTCGAGGCGGCGGCGACCGCGGCGTCGTACTCCTCGCCCAGCACCAGCGTGGGGATGCCCAGGCCGAGCGCGGCGACCGCCTCGACGTGCTCCGGTCCGATGATCGCAGCGACCGCGTCGGAGCTGCGGTAGAGGTGGTCGAGCTCGTCGTGGAGGTACTTGTGGTTGATGTTGATCGGCACCGCCCGCGCCTTCATGCACCCGTAGAAGGCGTCGACCCACTCGATCCGGTTGCGGGAGTGGATGGCGACATGGTCGCCGGGTTGGATGCCCTGCCCGAGGAGATGGTTGGCCAGCCTGGTCGCGCGCTCGTCGACCTCGGCGAAGCTGTAGGCGTGTTCCATCGTGAACACGGCGGTGCGGTCGGGGATGGCGTCGGCCATCGCCTCGAGGATGTCGGGGAGAGTGATCGGGGTCACAGCACCGAGTGTCGCAACTAGAACGTGTTCTCGTCTAGGGAATGGGTTCAAAACCTTCCAGAGCCGCGCGTCGCCGGGTGAGGTCGGCCCGCTCCGGCCGGTGCGCGCAGAGGGCGATGGCCTCGGCATACGCCTCGATCGCCTCGTGGTGTCGTCCCGATCGTTCCAGCAGCTGGGCACGTACGGCAGGCAGCCGGTGTCCCGGGAGAGCGACCGACACCAGCGCCCGGAGCCCGGCCTCGGCTCCCTCGGCCTCAGCGACGGCGACGGCCCGATTGAGGCGTATGACAGGGGTGTCGTGGAGCGCGAGCAGCTCGTCGTAGCGCTCGACGATGCGGGCCCACGCGGTCGCCTCGGAGGTGGGTGCGACCGCGTGCTCCGCGGCGATCAGCGCCTGGAGGAGATAGGGCGCCGGCGCGGCGTGGGCGAACGGGGTGAGGATCGCGAGGGCCTCGGTGATCTCGTCGGTGCGCCAGCGGGCGCGGTCCTGGTCGGGAAGCAGGACGAGAGCGCCGTCCGGCCCGATCCGCGCGTCCCGGCGGGAGTGCTGCAGCAGCATCAGGGCAAGCAGGGCGTCGACCTCCGGGTCCGGCGCCGGGAGCACCGCCCTCAGCACGCGGACCAGCCGGATCGCCTCGCCGGCGAGGTCGGAGCGTACGACATCGGGGCCGGTGCCGGGGGCATAGCCCGCGGTGAACGCGAGATAGCCGACCTCGGCGACGATCCCGATCCGTTCTCGCAGGTCAGCGAGGTCCGACGGCACCTCGAAGGACGCGCCCGCGAGCCGCTTGCGCGCCCGGGTCAGCCGCGCCGCCATCGTCGCCTTCGACTGCAGGAACAGCCGCCCGATGCCCTCGGTCGGGACGCCGAGGACCAGCCGGAGGGTGAGCGCGGCAGCGGCCTCACGCGAGAGCGCCGGGTGGGCGCAGAGCAGCACCAGCCGGAGCCGCTCGTCGGTGATCGCCTCGCCGCCGGACCCGGCCGGCACCGTGGCCATCACCTGCTGCGCCTCTTGCGTGAGCCCGGCGTCGACCATGAGCAGCGGCATCTTGCGGGCCAGCACCTCCTCGGAGCGCATCCGGTCCACGATCCGTCGCCTGGCGGTCGTGAGCAGCCACGCCGGTCCGTTGTCCGGCTCACCGTCGACCGGCCAGTGCCGGGCGGCCGCCTCGAAGGCGTCGGCAAGGCCGTCCTCGGCGAGGTCCAGACGACGGAACTGCGCGACGAGCAGGGCCAGCAGCCGGCCCCACTCCTCGCGCAGCAGCGTCTCCAGCATCGTCGGTCGTCAGTCCAGCTCCGCCGCGCGGATCTCGATCGCCGACTCCGCCGTGGCGAGCAGCCTGCAGCACTCGACCAGGTCGTCGCGGTCCTCCGACTCCACGACGTAGAGCCCCGCCAGATGCTCGGCGGCTTCCGTGTAGGGCCCGTCGGTCACCCCGGACCCGCGCACGGTCACTGCCGTCGCCGGATCGGCGAGCGCGGCGCCGTACCCCTTCAGGTTGGTGTGCCCGCGGTCGGCGAGCAGCTCCGCGAACCTCTCGTGCGTGGCGAAGACCGCGCCCTTCTCGGCCTGCGTCTTCGCCTGCCACTCGGCCTCGACGTTGGGGATGAGCAGGTAGTACCTCATCCGGGCATCCCCTCGTGCTCGACGAGCTCGCGGACCTCGAGCGCCGTCTCGAGCTCGGCGAGCACCTTGCAGCACTCGAGCATGTCGTCGACGTCGTCGGTCTCGATCGTGTAGAAGCCGGTCACGTGCTCGACGGTCTCGGCGTACGGGCCGTCGGTGATCACTACCCCGTCACCGGTCTTGCGCAGCGTTCTGGCCTTGCTGGAGTGGTGGAGCTCGGCGCCACCGGTGACCTTGTGGCCACGCTCGGCGAGCAGCTTGGCGAACCTGCCATGAACCTCGTAGCCGGCCGCCTTCTCCTCCGGCGTCGACTCGGCCCAGAAGGCCTCGTTCGCCGGCAGCAGCACCATGTATCTGGTCATCGTCTTGATCCCTTCGCATGCCTCGGTGTGAGTCTTACACCGGGGATGACGGGTGGGACAGGGCCAAATCGACACCGAGAAGGAACGATGATGTACGTCATCCGTTCAACTCCTCCAGGAAGGCTCTGGATGTGACCGACCCCCTGCTGCGAGGCGAGCTCGCGCCTGAGCCCCGGACCCTCGTCGACATCTTCCGGGCGACCGCGGCCCAGGTGCCCGACGAGCCGGCCGTGGACGCGGGCAACGGGCTGCTGACGTACGCCGAGCTCGAAGAGGCCGCCGACGGGCTGGCCGCCGAGCTGAACGCCGCCGGGATCGGGCCGGGGGACAAGGTCGGGCTGCGGATCGCGAGCGGGACCACCGACCTCTACGTCGCGATCCTCGGGATCCTCTGCGCGGGCGCCGCCTACGTGCCGGTCGACGCCGACGATCCCGAGGAGCGGGCCCGGCTGGTCTTCGGTGAGGCCCGGGTCGCCGCGGTCGTGACCAACGACCTGCGGGTCACGACGACGGTCCAGGCCCGCGAGGAGCGCGAGCCGGAGGAGCCGTCGACCGAGGACGACGCCTGGGTGATCTTCACCTCCGGATCGACCGGCACGCCCAAGGGTGTCGCGGTCACCCACCGCAACGCCGCCGCCTTCGTCGACGCCGAGTCCCACCTCTTCCTCCAGGACGCCCCGATCGGGGTCGGCGACCGGGTGATGGCGGGTCTCTCGGTGGCCTTCGACGCGAGCTGTGAGGAGATCTGGCTGGCGTGGCGCTACGGCGCCTGTCTGGTCCCGGCGCCCCGCGCGCTGGTTCGCTCCGGGGTCGATGTCGGCCCGTGGCTGGTCGCCAACCAGATCACCATCGTCTCCACGGTGCCCACGCTGGTCGCGCTCTGGCCACCGTCCTCGCTGGACCGGGTCCGGCTGCTGATCACCGGCGGCGAGGCGATCCCGCCCGAGCTCGCCGCCCGCCTGGTCACCCCCGAGCGCGAGGTCTGGAACACCTACGGCCCGACCGAGGCGACGGTGGTGGCCTGCGGTGCCCAGCTGACCGCGGACGGTCCGGTGCGGATCGGTCTCCCGCTCGACGGCTGGGATCTCGCCGTCGTCGACCCGGCGACCGGGGTCCCGGTCCCCGAGGGCGAGACCGGCGAGCTGATCATCGGCGGTGTCGGCCTGGCGCGCTATCTCGACGCGGCCAAGGACGCCGAGAAGTACGCCCCGATGCCCACTCTGGGCTGGTCGCGGGCCTATCGCTCGGGCGACCTGGTCGTCAACGACCCCGCCGGGCTGCTCTTCGGCGGTCGCGCCGACGACCAGATCAAGCTCGGTGGCCGGCGCATCGAGCTGGGCGAGATCGACAGCGCCCTGCTGCAACTTCCCGGTGTCGTCGGGGCGGCCGCCGCCGTACGGAAGAGCACCGCCGGCAACAGCCTCCTGGTCGGCTATGTGACCGTCGACGACGCCTTCGACCAGGCCACCTCCGTCGCCCGGCTCCGGGCCGACATGCCGGCTGCGCTGGTGCCGCGGCTGGCCGTGGTCGACAGCCTCCCGACGCGTACGAGCGGGAAGGTCGACCGCGACGCGCTCCCGTGGCCGCTCGCCTCCGTTGCGGGTGCGGGGGAGGGGCTCAGCGACACCGAGGCCTGGCTGGCCGGGCTGTGGAACGACGTCCTCGGCGCCGAGGTCACCGGATCGGCGGCGGACTTCTTCGACCTCGGCGGGGGCAGCCTGACCGCGGCTCAGATGGTCAGCCTCATCCGCGAGCGCTTCCCGGAGGTCGCGCTCGGCGACATCTACGACCAGCCGAAGCTCGGCGCGCTGGCCGCCTACATCGACGAGATGGGCAGCTCTGCCGCGCTCTCCGAGCGCGAGGTGCCGGCCGTACGCCTCAAGACCCAGGTCGCTCAGGTGGTCGCGACGATCCTGCTGCGCTGCCTCGCGGCACCGCGCTGGCTGACCTGGATCGCGCTCGGGACGACCCTCGCCCAGCCGTGGGCGCCCTGGCTGCCCTCGCTGAGCTGGTGGGTGCTGGTGCCCGCGATCGCGCTCTTCCTGACCCCGCCCGGCCGGATGCTGCTCGCCGCGGGCGCGGCGCGGCTCATCCTGCACGGCGTACGTCCGGGGGAGCACGCCCGCGGCGGCAAGGTCCATCTCCGGCTCTGGCTGGCGACGCACGCCGTCGACGAGCTCGGCGCCCACGGTCTCGCCGGGGCACCGTGGATGCTCTGGTACGCCCGGCTGCTCGGCGTGCGGGTGGGCAAGAACGTCGACCTGCACAGCCTCCCGCCGGTCACCGGGATGCTCACCCTCGGCAAGGGCTGCTCGATCGAGCAGGAGGTCGACCTCTCGGGCCACTGGATCGAGGGCGACGTGCTCCATCTGGGTGAGGTCGAGGTGGGCGAACGAGCCCGGGTCGGAGCGCGGTCGACGCTGCTGCCCGGCGCTCGGGTCGGCGACGACGCCGAGGTCGGGCCCGGCTCGGCGGTCTTCGGCACGGTGCCGGCCGGCGAGTTCTGGTCGGGTTCGCCGGCTGCCCGTGCGGCCCGGGAGGCACGCGGACCGTGGCAGCCGCCACAGGCACGGGCCCAGGTCTGGATGCTCCTCTATGGCATCGCGGCCGCCGTCCTCGCCCTGCTTCCCGCGGTCGCCATCGGCGTCGGAACCGTCGTCGGGGTCGCCCTGGCCGGGGTCCCGACGTCCTACGCCGACATCGGCCCGCTGCTCGCCTGGAGCCCGGCCGCGGTCGTGGCCGGGTTCCTCACCCTGACCGCGCTGGTCTGGGCCGTGGTCCGGCTCGCCGGTCTGGCGATCAGGCCCGGCGTACATCCTGTACGCAGCCTGGGCGGCGTCGCGGTCTGGTCGACGATGCAGGTGCTCGACGAGGCCCGCACCTGGCTCTTCCCGCTCTACTCCTCGACGCTGACGCCGTTGTGGCTGCGGGCGCTCGGCGCCAAGATCGGCAAGCACGTCGAGGCCTCGACGGTGCTGATGATCCCCGGCCTGACGCAGGTCAACGACCAGAGCTTCCTGGCCGACGACACCCTGATCGGCGGCTACGAGCTCGGCGGAGGCTGGCTGCGGGTCGAGCGGGTGAAGATCGGCAAGCGGGCCTTCGTCGGCAACTCCGGCATGGCGGCGCCCGGTCGCAAGGTGCCGAAGGCGTCCCTGGTCGCCGTGCTCAGCGCCGCCCCGCGCCGCAAGCGTGCGCAGAAGGGGGAGAGCTGGCTCGGTTCGCCGCCGGCTCCGCTGCGCCGGGCGGCCGGCGAGACCGACTCGGGGCGCACCTACGACCCGCCGGCCGGGCTCAAGGTCGCCCGGGCCCTCGTCGAGCTGGCCCGGCTGGTGCCGCAGACGCTCGCGGTGCTGCTCTACGCCGGGGTGGCCCATGTGCTCGTCAGGATCTGGGACGCCGTGGACCTGTGGCTCGCGATCCTGGTCGCCGGGCCGGTGCTCGCCGCCGCCGGAGCGGTCGCCGCCGGCATCACGGTGGCGGCGAAGTGGCTGCTCGTGGGCCGCATCCGGGCAGGCTCGCACCCGCTGTGGAGCTGGTTCGTGTGGGCCAACGAGCTGGCCGACACCTTCGTCGAGGTGCTCGCCGCGCCCTGGTTCACCGGGGCCGTCTCCGGCACGCCGGTGCTCAACCTCTGGTTCCGGGCGCTCGGCGCGAGGATCGGCCGCGGCGTGTGGATCGAGACCCACTGGCTCCCCGAGACCGACCTCGTCGAGCTCGGCGACGGAGCCACCGTCAACTCCGGCACGGTCGTGCAGACCCACCTGTTCCACGACCGCGTCCTGGCCCTCGACGAGGTCGTGCTCCGGCGCGGCGCCACGCTCGGGCCGAACTCGGTGATCCTGCCCGCCGCGGCCATCGGCCGGCATGCGGTCGTGGGACCGGTCTCGCTGGTGATGCGCGGGGAGAGCCTGCCGGACAAGACCCTGTGGATCGGCAACCCGATCGGTCCCTGGGACCAGGCCGGCTGAGCGGATGCCTCTACCATGACCGCCGTGCCGAAGCTCCCCACAGCGGACCCCTACCTCGCAGGTCACGGGGACCTGTCGTGGAGCGCGACCCACTACGACCTCGAGCTCACCTACGACCTGGTCGGCAACCGGCTCGCGGGCACGGCGACGATCCGCGCGGTCGCCGTCGAGGACCTCAGCCGCGTCGTCCTCGACCTCGCCCACCTGCGGGTGCAGAAGGTCGCGATCGACGGCCGCCCACCGGCCAAGTGGTCCCACCACGACCACCGCCTGGTGCTGAACCTCCGCTCGCGGATCGCGGCCGGCGAGGAGTTCGTGGTCACGGTCCGATACGCCGGCAAGCCCCGTCCGGTGGTGCTCTCCCATCACGGCGACGCCGGCTGGGAGGAGCTCGACGACGGTGTCATCGTCGCAGGTCAGCCGCATGGTGCGCCGACCTGGTTCCCGTGCAACGACCGCCCTTCCGACAAGGCCCGCTACGCGATCAGCGTGACCACCGCGCCGGGCTATGCGGTCGTCTCCAACGGCGAGCTGACCTCCCGCGTACGCCGCGGCAGCGGGGAGACCTGGCGCTACTGGCAGGCCGAGCCGATGGCGACCTATCTCGCCACGGTGCAGATCGGGCGCTACCGGGTCGTCGACATCGCGCCGACCGAAGGGCCGGGCGGACGGGTGCCGATCCGGGCCGCGTACCCGGTCGACGCCACCGCCGGGTTCGAGGCGTCCTTCGGGCGCCAGCGGGAGATGATGGCCTACTTCACCTCCGTCTTCGGTCCCTACCCGTTCGACTCCTACTCCGTCGTGGTCACCGACGACGAGCTCGAGATCCCCCTCGAGTCGCAGTCGCTGTCGACCTTCGGACGCAACCACCTCACCGGCGAGTGGTCGGACGTACGCCTCGTGGCCCATGAGCTCGCCCACCAGTGGTTCGGCAACGCGGTGACCCTGCGCGAGTGGCGCGACATCTGGCTCCACGAAGGTTTCGCCTGTTACAGCGAGTGGCTGTGGTCCGACGCCTCGGGGGGCCGCTCCTGCGGCGAGCACGCCCGTCACCACCACCGTCGGCTCTCCGCCCTGGCGCAGGATCTGGTCCTCGCCGACCCCGGTCCCGCGGACATGTTCGACGACCGCGTCTACAAGCGTGGAGCACTCACCCTGCACGCGCTGCGCCGCACCGTCGGCGACGAGGCCTTCTTCGAGATCCTGCGCACCTGGGTGGCCCGGCACAGCGGCGGATCGGTCGTCACCGCCGACTTCGAGGCCCTCGCGGCCGAGGTCAGCGGCCGAGACCTCACCGCGCTCTTCGACGCCTGGCTGCGCCGGCCCGCGCTGCCGGATCTACCCGCCTGAAGACAGCCGCGCCGCCGGTCGAGCCGTTTCCCCGCTGGTCGAGCCGGATTCGTGAGGAACGAACGAATCCGTGTCGAGACCAACACGGTCGTCTGTCGCGATCGATGGGACTGTGTTGGTCTCGACACGCTCGGCCGCAGGCGGCCTCACGGCTCGACCAGCGGGCGCTGACCCCGGCTATCCTCGGCGACGTGCCTGAGCTGACCTTCCGTGACGCGACCTTTTCCGACGTGGAGGCCCTGGTCGGGCTGATCGAGTCCGCCTACCGCGGCGACGCCTCCCGGGCCGGCTGGACCACCGAGGCCGATCTGCTCGCCGGCCAGCGGACGGACCCCGAGGGCGTACGCGAGGTGATCACCGCACCCGGCTCCCGGCTCCTGGTCGTCGAGCGTGCCGGCGAGATCGTCGCCTGTTGCCAGCTGCAGAAGCGCGAGGCGTACGTCTATTTCGGCATGTTCTCCGTCTCGCCGGCGTTGCAGGGCGCCGGTGTCGGGAAGGCCGTGATCGCCGAGGCCGAGCGGATCGCGCAGGCGTGGGGCGCGGCCGAGATCCGGATGACTGTGATCCGCCAGCGCGAGGACCTGATCGCGTTCTACGAGCGGCGGGGGTTCCGGCGTACCGGGCGTTTGGAGCCGTTCCCCTACGGCGACGAGCGTTTCGGGCTGCCGCTGCGGGACGATCTGGAGTTCGCCGAACTCGCCAAGCCGGTCTGAGTTTTCTTGCACTCTCGGGGGTCGAGTGCTAAACATGAGGCTGGCACTCTTACCATGAGAGTGACAATAACCGGACCGGTGACGTTGAGGCGTCGCGAGCGGCAGGGAAGGGTTCTGCCGGGAGTGGCGTCGTCCGTCGCGGGCAGCCCATCGGACCGGATCCAACGAACTTCCCAAGTGAAGGATCGCAGGAGCAATGCCGAAGCTCATCGCTTTCAACGAGGAGGCCCGTCGGGGTCTGGAGAAGGGTCTCAACACCCTCGCCGACGCCGTCAAGGTCACCCTCGGTCCCAAGGGCCGCAACGTCGTGCTCGAGAAGAAGTGGGGTGCCCCCACGATCACCAACGATGGTGTTTCCATCGCCAAGGAGATCGAGCTCGAGGACCCCTACGAGAAGATCGGTGCCGAGCTGGTCAAGGAGGTCGCGAAGAAGACCGACGACGTCGCCGGTGACGGCACGACGACCGCGACCGTTCTCGCCCAGGCGCTGGTCCGCGAGGGCCTGCGCAACGTCGCCGCGGGTGCCAACCCGGCCGGCCTCAAGCGCGGCATCGAGGCGGCCGTCGACGCCGTCTCCGAGCAGCTGCTCGCCCAGGCCAAGGACATCGAGACCAAGGAGCAGATCGCTGCTACCGCCTCGATCTCCGCTGCTGACACCACCGTCGGCGAGATCATCGCCGAGGCGATGGACAAGGTCGGCAAGGAAGGCGTCATCACCGTCGAGGAGTCGAACACCTTCGGGCTCGACCTCGAGCTGACCGAGGGTATGCGCTTCGACAAGGGCTACATCTCGGCCTACTTCGTGACCGACCCGGAGCGTATGGAGACCGTCCTCGACGACCCGTACATCCTGATCGTCAACTCGAAGATCTCCAGCGTCAAGGACCTGATCCCGGTCCTGGAGAAGGTCATGCAGACCGGCAAGCCGCTGGTCATCCTGGCCGAGGACGTCGACGGCGAGGCTCTCTCGACGCTGGTCGTCAACAAGATCAAGGGCACCTTCAAGTCCGTCGCCGTCAAGGCACCGGGCTTCGGTGACCGCCGCAAGGCCATGCTGCAGGACATCGCGATCCTCACCGGTGGTCAGGTCATCTCCGAGGAGGTCGGCCTCTCCCTGGAGACCGCCGGCATCGAGCTGCTCGGCCAGGCCCGCAAGGTCGTCATCACCAAGGACGAGACCACCATCGTCGAGGGTTCGGGCGACCAGGGTCAGATCGAGGGCCGGGTCAACCAGATCCGCGCCGAGATCGAGAAGTCGGACTCCGACTACGACCGCGAGAAGCTCCAGGAGCGCCTCGCCAAGCTGGCCGGCGGCGTGGCCGTCATCAAGGTCGGCGCGGCCACCGAGGTCGAGCTCAAGGAGCGCAAGCACCGCATCGAGGACGCCGTCCGCAACGCCAAGGCTGCTGTCGAGGAGGGCATCCTCGCCGGCGGTGGTGTCGCGCTGATCCAGGCCGCCGCTGCTGCCTTCGAGAAGCTCGAGCTCGACGGCGACGAGGCCACCGGTGCCTCGATCGTCAAGGCCGCCATCTCGGCGCCGCTGAAGCAGATCGCCATCAACGCCGGCCTCGAGGGCGGCGTCGTGGCGGAGAAGGTCGCCGGCCTCCCGCAGGGTCACGGCCTCAACGCCGCCACGGGCGAGTACGTCGACCTGCTGGCCGCGGGCATCATCGACCCGGCCAAGGTGACCCGCTCGGCGCTGCAGAACGCCGCGTCGATCGCCGCGCTGTTCCTCACCACCGAGGCCGTCGTGGCCGACAAGCCGGAGAAGGCCGCCGCTGGTGGCGACCCGACCGGTGGCATGGGTGACATGGGCGGCATGGGCTTCTGAGCCTGTTTCGCTAGCTTCACCAAGAGGGCCTCTCCTTCGGGAGGGGCCCTCTTGCGTTTCGAAGGAACCGCCCGCCGACCGAGGACCACCGGGCTACGCTCGACGTCATGGCCCCGAAGGCGATCCCGGCGCTGGCGATCTCGGCCGTGCTCCTCGCCGGATGCGGCGGGGAGCCCGCCGCCGCGCCGCCGTCCCGGACCACGACCCCAGGGACACCGGAGTCGACGTCGGCCACACCGGCCCCCTCGCCGAGCCCGTCGGAGACATTGCCACCGGTGACCGACAAGGTCTCGCTCCCGCAGCTGATGCGGGAGGACTTCCCCGGTGGCGAGGTGAAGGTGCTGCGGGAGTCGGGCAGCACGGATGCCTATCGGCGCTTCGAGGTCAACTACCCGAGCGGCCGGCTGACGATCACCGGCGTGCTCTTCCGTCCGCGAGGCGCCGGCCCGTTCCCCGGAGTCGTCTTCGCGCACGGCCACATCGACACCGACATCTACGTCACCGGGCAGGGGCTGCGGCGCGAGCAGGACCGGCTGGCCCGCGAGGGCTACGTCGTCCTGCACACCGACTACCGCGGCCACGCCGGCTCCTCGCCGATCCCGGAAGGAACCGAGGAGGACGAGAGCCGCCTCGGCTACACGCGGGACACCATCAACGCCGTCCAGGCGATGAAGCGACTTCCGTACGTCGACCCCGACCGCACCGCGCTGCTCGGCCGCTCGATGGGCGGGGGAGTGGTGATGAACGCGCTCGTCGCTCAGCCGGGGCTGGTGCGGGCCGGGGTGGCGTACGCGTCGGTCTCCTCCGACATCGTCGACAACATCAACCGGTGGGCGGTGCCGTCGCGACCCGACGAGGTGGCCAGGCTCTACCGGCAGTACGGCGACCCCGAGACGGAGCCGGAGTTCTGGGACGGGCTGTCGGCGCGGACGTACTTCGACCGCATCGAGGTCCCGCTCCAGATGCATCACGGGACCAACGACGAGTCCTGCCCGATCAGGTGGGCCTACACCACCCGGGACCTGCTGGAGAGCGCGGGCGTACGCCAGCGGCTGTGGGTCTACCCCGGAGAGCAGCACGCCTTCGGGCCGCAGTGGGATCTCTCGATCCGGCGGGTCATCGGGTTCCTCGATCGCCATCTGGCATGACCTGATCGGACGATGAGGACGGGTCCAGCGGTCCCATCCTTTTGGGGACTTTCGACACTGTCTCGACAACAGCTCGGTAACGCAACATTGGTGCTCCACACAGTGGCCGACTGCGGGGAAGCGTCTGGATCTGGGGGGCTTTGAAGCCCAAGGGAATATCCGGGTGAGGTTCTGCAGCGGCGGGCGGGGTCAGGGCTCTTCGAAGCCAGGGCCCCGCCTGCGTGTGTCAACGTGCGTGTGTCAACGGGCGGGGCTCCAGAGGGGTCCACGGATGGCACCCAGCGATGAGGCATGATGTTGGCATGAGCGAGCGCCAGCGAGCGACAACAGGTCTCAGGCCGCCGCGGTCACCGTGGCGTTGGGTCGCGGCCGTGGTCGCCGCCGCGGTCGTGCTCGTCGCCATCGTCGCCTCCTTCGGCCTCCTCAGCGCCGACGACTCTGCTGAGGACCCGGAGGCCGCACCTCCCTCGCCGACCGCGACGGTCACCGAGACCGCGCCGGTCCCCTCGTCGTCCGCTCCGGCGGAAGGTGCGGGGGCGACCGAGCTGACCGTCGTGGCGGACGCCGCCCGGTGCATCCCGCCGACCTCGAAGTGGCTCTCCCAGAACGCCGCGCTGGCCTTCGAGGGCACCGCGGAGAGCGTGAGCGAGAGCGAGGCCGTGCTGCGGGTGAAGACGTGGATGTACGCCGACGGCGTCGGTGGCACCGACACCGTCCGGATCATCCTGCCCGCGCCGAGCACGATCCCGATGCCCGAGTTCGAGAAGGGCAAGACCTATCTGGTCGCGGCCAAGGGCGATGCCAAGGTCATCGGCTGTGGCTACAGCGACGTCAAGGCCGCGAAGCTGCAGAAGCTCTACACCGCCGCGTTCAAGTGACGATGATCGCCGGCCTGCTCCTGGCCGCCGGCGCCGGGCGGCGGATGGGCATGCCCAAGGCGCTGGTCGACGACTGGCTGGTCCGGTCGGTCGAGGTGCTGCGCGAGGGCGGCTGCGACGAGGTGCTCGTCGTGCTCGGCGCCGCCGCCGAAGAGGCCCGAGCGCGGCTCCCGGAGGGGCAGCGGGTCGTCGTCGCCGAGGACTGGGACGACGGGATGGGGGCCTCGCTGCAGGCCGGCCTTGCGGCTCTAGGACCTGACGCCGAGGCTGCGCTGGTTCATCTCGTCGATCTGCCCGACGTCGGGGCCGATGTGGTGGCCCGAGTGGTCTCGGCCGGCTCGGCAGGCTCGGCCGGCGGGCTGGCACGAGCGGCGTACGCCGGGGTTCCGGGCCATCCGGTGCTGATCGGGCGCGACCACTGGGCGGGGGTCATCGAGGCCGCCGTCGGGGACCAAGGGGCTCGGAGCTACCTGAAGACCCACGACGTACGCCTGGTGGAGTGCGGCGACCTCGCCGGAGGGGACGACGTCGACCGCCGCTGAAACCGACGGCACGTTCGTACCCTCCTATGAGGTTGTCCAACCCTGAGCCAACGCTTCGCGTTCTAGGCTCAGGTCATGGACCTGACGCCCCAGGAGATCGCCGACCGCCTGGCGGCGACCGGATACCTGGCCGACCCGGAGCTGGCGACGGTGACGTTCCTCGGGCTGAAGATGCAGCGGCCGCTGCTGCTCGAGGGTGAACCGGGGACCGGGAAGACCGCGCTCGCGGAGGCGGTCGCCGAGGCGCTCGACCTGCCGCTGGTGAGGCTGCAGTGCTACGAGGGGATCGACGCGACCCAGGCGCTCTACGACTGGGACTTCGCTCGCCAGATCCTGCACCTGCGCGCCCTCGAGGCGGCCGGTGGCGCGGGAGAGGTGGAGGAGGCCGAGAAGTCCCTCTACGACGAGCGGTTCCTGCTGGCCCGCCCGGTGCTGGCCGCGCTGCGCCAGGCGCCATCGGTGCTGCTCGTCGACGAGGTCGACCGGGCCGATGACGAGTTCGAGGCGTTCCTGCTCGAGGTGCTGTCCACCTACCAGGTGACCATCCCGGAGTTCGGGACCGTCGCGGCAACAGTCCCACCGGTCGTCGTCCTCACCTCCAACCGCACCCGCGAGCTCCACGACGCCCTCAAGCGCCGCTGCCTCTACCACTGGATCGACCACCCGGGCCTGGCCCGCGAGATCGAGATCGTACGCAGCCGGGCCCCCGAGGTCGCCGAGGAGCTCGCCCGCCAGGTGGTCACGGTGGTCCAGCAGCTGCGCGGAGCCGAGGGCGCGAACGCGCTGCTCAAGCCCCCGGGCGTCGCCGAGACCCTCGACTGGGCCCGCGCCCTGCACCATCTCGGGGTGGCCGAGATGGACCTGGAGACCGCCGCCGCGACGCTCGGCGCGCTCGTCAAGCATCGCGAGGACGCCGACCGCGTCCGGGCTGCCCTGGACCGGCTGCTGGCATGACGGCACACGACGGCCCCGAGATCCTGCTCGGCTTCACCCGGGCGCTCAGGGCGGCAGGGGTGCAGGTGACCCAGGACCGCGCCCACGGCTTCCTGCAGGCGACCGCGATCGTCGGCGCCGGCGACCCGACCGCCACCTACACCGCCGGACGGGCCACGCTGTGTGCCGGCCCCGACGACCTGCGCCGCTACGACCAGGTCTTCGAGGCCTGGTTCGGATCGACCGCGACACTGCCGGGGCCGCAGGGGCCGCCGCGTACGGTCTCGGTCACCTCGACCCTGCCCGAGACCGAGCCGCAGGAAGGCGACGGAGAGGGTGAGGAGACCGACGACCTCATCCGGGCGCGGGCCAGCGACCTCGAGACCCTGCGCCACCGCGACGTCGCCGGCCTCGACCCGGCCGAGCAGGAGCGCGTCGCCGCGCTGATCGCTCGCCTCCGTCCGCGAGCCCCTCGCCGCCGGACGCCGCGGCAGGACCCCTGGCGGCGAGGGCGCGTCGATGCCCATCGCACCCTTCGGGCCAGCCTGCGACACCTCGGCGAACCGGCCGGGATCCACTACCGCAGGCGTGGTGATCGGCCGCGCCGCGTCGTGTGGCTGATCGACGTGTCCGGCTCGATGAGCTCCTACGCCGACGTGCTGCTGCGGGTCGCCCATCGGGTGAGCTCGACGACCGGGAGCGGGGCGGTGTTCACCATGGGGACCAGGCTCACCAACGTCACCCGCGCGCTGCGCCACCGAGACCCCGATCGCGCGCTCGTCGCGGCCGGCGAGACGGTGCCCGACTGGTCGGGCGGGACCCGGCTCGGCGACGACCTGCAGGCGTTCCTGCGGCGGCACCAGGGTCTGGCCAGGGGCGCGGTGGTGGTCATCGCGAGCGACGGCTGGGAGCGCGGCGACACCGCGCTCCTCGAGGAACAGGCGGCGAGGCTGCACCGTCTCGCCCATCGCGTGGTGTGGGCCAACCCACACCGTGGCAAGGTTGGATATGAACCACTGCAGCGAGGCATCGTCGCGGTGCTGCCGCACGTGGACGACTTCGTCGCCGGACATTCCCTGGCGACGTACGAGGATCTGGTGGAGGTGATCGCGCGTGCGTGACGTACTCGACGATCTGATGAAGTGGTGGGAGTCCGGCGAGACGGTGGCGGTGGCCACGGTCGTGGCGACGTTCCAGTCGGCCCCCAGGCCGCCGGGCGCCTCGATGCTCGTCGGCCCCGACGAGAGCGCGGTCGGCTCGGTCTCCGGCGGCTGCGTCGAGGGCGCCGTCTACGAGGTCGCCCGTGAGGTCGCCGAGACCGGCGTCCCCGAGCTCAACCGCTACGGCGTCTCCGACGACGACGCGTTCGCGGTCGGGCTGACCTGCGGTGGCATCCTCGACGTCTTCGTCGAGAAGGTCTCACCCGAGACGTTCCCGGAGCTCGGCGAGCTCGCCGAGGACGTACGCAGCGGCAGCCCGGTCGCGCTCGCCACCGTCATCGAGCATCCCGACCCCGAGATCCTCGGGCGCCGGGTCCTCATCCGCCCCGAAGGGGTCAAGGGCTCCCTGGGCAGCACCCGGATGGACGACGCCGTCCACGACGACGCGCTCGGGCTCCTGGCTCACGGCACCAACCAGACACTGTCCTATGGGATCGACGGCGAGCGCCGCGGTGAGGGGATGCGGGTCTTCGTGTGGTCCTTCGCGCCCAAGCCCCGGATGCTCGTCTTCGGCGCGATCGACTTCGCCGCCGCCGTCGCCCGGGTCGGCGCGTTCCTCGGCTATCACGTCACCGTCTGCGACGCCCGTCCGGTCTTCGCCACCAACTCGCGCTTCCCCTCGGCCGACGAGGTCGTCGTCGACTGGCCCCACCGCTACCTGGGCGCCGAGGTCGAGGCCGGCCGGATCGACCAGCGCACCGTGATCGCCGTCCTCACCCATGACCCGAAGTTCGACGTACCTCTCCTCGAGGTCGCCCTCCGCCTCCCCGATATCGCCTACGTCGGCGCGATGGGCTCGCGCCGCACCCACGACGACCGCCTCGCCCGCCTGCGCGAAGCCGGGTTGTCGGATGCCGAGATCGCCCGCCTGAGCAGCCCCATCGGCCTCGACCTCGGCGCCCGTACGCCGGAGGAGACGGCAGTCTCCATCGCCGCCGAGATCGTCGCCGGCCGCTGGGGCGGCTCCGGCGAGCGCCTGGCCACCACGACGGGCCGGATCCACGAAGACCGTTAGCCACGATCTGGGTTTGTTACGGTCGAAGGGTGAAGAGAACATGGCAGCTCGGGAATGCTCTCGCCCTCATCTTTGCGTTGGTGGCCAACTTCCTGACCGGTGCGCAGATCCTCGATCTGCCGCCGATCAACGAGATATCGGACAAGTACGCCACCTACCTGACCCCGGCTGGATACGCATTCTCCATCTGGACCCTCATCTATCTGCTGCTGATCGTCTTCGCGGTCTACCAGGCGAGAGATCTTCGGGATCCGCGCGATGAGAACGACGTCCCGCTGAGGCTCGGGCCGCTCTTCATCATCGCCAGCATCTGCAACGGGCTGTGGACCTACGTCTTCGTGAAGGAATGGGTCGGCCTCTCCGTCGTGGTTCTGCTGACCCTCACCGCAACGCTCTACGCCGCGCTGTGGCGTCTCGGGGTGGGCACCACCCGGCCCTCGACCAAGGACTTCCTCATGGTCTGGCTGCCGCTGATGCTCTACACCGGATGGGTCACCGCGGCCAGCATCGTCAACATCGCGACCTACCTCGACTCCAAGGACGTCACGGTCAGCCCGCTGGCCTCGACCTTGGTGATCGTGGTGCTCACCGTCGCTCTGCTGTTCCTTCTGTTCAAGCGCAACCTGCGCGAGCTGCTGTTCTCCTGCGCCTGGGCGCTGGTCGCGGTCGGTCTCCGCCAGCTCCAGCTCTCGCAGAGCACGTCGGTGGCGATCGTGGCACTGGTCTGCGCCGGAATCCTGGTCCTCGCGATGCTCGTCCACGCGATGGCTCGCGGACTGTCGTACGACGGACGCACCGAGAGCGCTCCGGCCTGATCGTCGACGGGCTGAGCGGCCGAAACGGGCGCGCTACAGCTCCTTCTCGTAGTAGAGCGCCCGCGGCCCGGAGCCGCGGCCCTCGTGGTTGTCGAAGCCGAACTTCTCGTACAGCGCGCGGGCCGAGGTGTCGTCCTCGCTCGTCCCCAGGTCCATGTACGTCGCACCGCGGGCCTTCGCCTCGTCGATGATCGCCTGCAGCAGGATCGTGCCGAGTCCCTGCCCGCGGCGGGAAGGCACGACGTACAGCTCGGCGAGGTAGGCCTCGAGCTCGTCGGCCGTGGTCTGCAGGCGGAAGCGGGTGATGCCGTGGCCGACCGCGGGGTCGCCGATCAGCATCACCGTCGTGTCCCCGCCGGCGACGAGCCCGCTGAGGTGCCGGGCGAGCTCCTCGGCAGGCGGGGCGGGGTAGGCGTACTCGGTGTTGAAGTCGACCTGCAGCCTGGCAGCGGTCTCGAAGTCGGCCCAGGTCGTGGCGGTGCGCGTCGTCATGCACCCACTCTGACACCGCCCTGGGAGCCGCGATCGAGCGTGGCGCGAGCGGGTACCGCCGAGGGGATCGTGAGGCACGTCACAGGGTGCTACCTTGGCAGAACCCAGCCTCAATGGGCCGGACTCCGAAGGGGGATCTGATGGTCCGTAGCGATCTGCAGGAGCGCCGCATCAGCGCGGCGCGGGCGTGGACCGCCTTCGTGGAGAGCGGCGATGCCGTCGAGGACTTCGTCAGGCCGGAGATCTTGACCAGCTGGACGCGCTCGGCGACGGCCATCAAGCCCGACGTGCGTGAGGCGCCGCTGGCCGACGAGGACGAGACCCGGGAGATGTGGCAGGGCTCGCCGCTCCAGGTGGCGGTCGAGCGGGTCGAGGAGGAGCTGCGGTGCACCGCGGACGACGGTGACCTGGTCATCGCGGTGACCGACCCGGACACGCGGGTGCTGTGGACGTACGGCGGCCGGGTGATGCGCCACAAGGCCGAGTCGGTCAACTTCGTGCCCGGTGGCCGCTGGGACGACGAGAGCGCCGGCACGAACGCACTCGACCTCGCCAACCGCACCAATACCCCGACGATGGTCTTCGGCCCCGAGCACTATGCGGAGGTCGTGCACAACTGGGTCTGCTGGGCCGCACCGCTCCACGACCCGGTCACCGGCAAGCACCTCGGCGTCCTCGACCTCTCGACCACCTGGGACCGCACCCATCCGATCGGGTTGGCCACCGCCCGCGTGATGGCACGGCTCATCGAGGGTGCGCTGCCGAAGCTCCCGACCCAGCGCGACGAGGAGGCGATCGCCGAACCGGGCCTCGTGCTGACGCTGCTCGGCACCGCCGAGACCTGGCTCGACGGGCAGCGGCTGCTGCTCAACCGTCGCCAGACCGAGATCCTCGCCCTGCTCGCCCTCCACCCCGAGGGTCTCTCCCTGGAGCGGCTGCACGCGATGGTCTACGGCGACCAGGCGGTCACCTTCTCGACGCTCAAGGCCGAGGTCTCCCACCTGCGCCACGCCCTCGGCGGCCAGGTCGCCTCGAGGCCCTACCGTCTGCTGATGCCGGTCGTGACCGACGTCGAGCAGGTCCTCGCCCTGATCCGCCACGGCCGGGTGGCCGCTGCTGTGGAGGCGTACGGCGGTGATCTCCTGCCCGGCACCAACAGTCCGGCGCTGGCCGAGATGGCCGAGTACGTCGCGGTCGCGCTGCGCGAGGCGCTGATCGCCGACCCGCAGCCGGACGCGGTGCTCAGCTACAGCGAGCTGGCCCCCTACGACACCGAGGTCGTCGACGTCTGTCTGCGCCGCCTGGGCACCAGCGCCCACCCCGCGTTGCCCCTGCTCAGGGCGCGTTTGGCCGCCAGCCGCTGACCAAGAAGAGGTATGCCGCAACGGCAGCCAACCGGAGCCCAACCCTGCACGTCTTAGTGTGATCTGGCCCACACAGTGACGTCTGGCAGGGAGACAACATGGCCCGGATCAGCATGCGCGTCGACGGTATGAAGGTCACCGACGACGTCGAACCGCGAACGCTGCTCGTGCAGTACCTTCGCGAAGGACTCGGCAAGACCGGCACGGTGATCGGTTGCGACACCAGCAACTGCGGCGCCTGCACGGTCCATCTCGACGGTGACTCGGTGAAGTCGTGCAACGTGCTCGCGGTGCAGGCCGACGGGTGCGAGGTGACCACGATCGAAGGCCTCGCCGACACGGTCGAGAGCGACCTCCACCCCGTCCAGGAAGCATTCCGCGAGTGCCACGGTCTGCAGTGCGGATTCTGTACGCCGGGGATGATCATGCAGTCCGTCGACCTGCTCAAGCGCAACCCGCAGCCCAGCGAGGACGAGATCCGCGAGGGCATCGAGGGCAACCTGTGCCGTTGCACGGGCTACCACAACATCGTCCGCGCGGTGCAGTACGCCAGCGGGCACCTGGCCACCGCCGCCAACCCGCGCGGCGCCACCGAGGAGGTGGACGCGCTGTGACCGCGGTAGAGGCACGACCCGACAAGACCAACGAGATCGGCCGCGACCGGCGCCGCAAGGAGGACGCGCGCCTGATCACCGGACGGACCCGTTGGACCGACAACATCAACCTGCCCGGGATGCTGCACCTGGCGATGGTGCGCAGCCCGTTCGCCCACGCCCGGATCACGGGCATCGACACCAGCGCCGCGGAGGACTCCGAGGGCGTGGTGACCGTGCTGGCCGCCAAGGACTTCGACGAGAGCCTCGGCGCCTGCATCAACGCCTGGCCGATCACGCCGGACCAGAAGACGCCGGCCCACCCGCCGATCGCCACCGACCGGGTCGCCTTCGCCGGTGAGATCGTCGCGATCGTGGCCGCCCGGTCCGCGGCCGCGGCCCGCGACGCCGCCGAGATGGTCGAGGTCGACTACGAGGAGCTCCCGGCGGTCGTCTCCCTCGAGGAGGCGGTCAAGGACGAGGTGCTCGCCCACCCCGACCTCGGGACCAACAAGTCCGCCCTGTGGGTCTTCGACAGCGCCCAGGCCGGCACCGGCGGCAACGTCGACGAGGCGATCGCCTCCGCGAAGAGCGACGGCATCGTGATCGAGCGCACCTACCGCCAACAGCGACTGATCCCGGCCTTCATGGAGCCGCGCAGCGTCGTGTGCGACCCGACCGGTGAGCAGATCACCGTGTGGAGCGCCACCCAGATCCCGCACATCCTGCGGTTCGCGTTCGCTGCGACCACAGGCGTGCCGGAGTCGAAGATCCGGGTGATCGCGCCCGACGTCGGCGGTGGCTTCGGCGGCAAGCTCCAGCAGACGCCGGAGGAGATGATCGTCTTCGCGATCGCCCGCCGGCTCGGCAAGCCCGTGAAGTACACCGAGACCCGCTCGGAGTCCCTCCTCAGCGCCCACCACGGCCGCGACCAGATCCAGAAGCTGACCCTCTCGGCGACGAAGGACGGTCAGGTCACCGGCCTCAAGGTCGAGCTCGACGCCAACCTGGGGGCCTACGTCGCCATCGTCGGCGGCGGTGTCCCGGTGCTCGGCGCCTTCATGTTCAACGCGATCTACAAGTTCCCGGCCTACCAGTTCAACTGCCAGACGGTGCTCACCAACACCACCTGGACCGACGCCTACCGCGGCGCGGGGCGGCCGGAGGCGACGTACGCCATCGAGCGGCTGATGGATGAGCTGGCCGCCGAGGTCGGGGTCGACCCGCTCGAGATCCGGGAGAAGAACTGGATCAAGCACGAGGAGTTCCCGTTCACGACCATCGCCGGTCTGACGTACGACTCCGGGAACTACGAGGCCGCGACCGCCAAGGCGAAGGAGATGTTCGGCTATGACGCGCTCCGTGCCGAGCAGGCCGAGCGGCGCGCCAACAACGACCCGGTCCAGCTCGGCATCGGCATCTCGACCTTCACCGAGATGTGCGGCCTGGCACCGTCTAGGGTCCTCGGCAGCCTCGACTACGGTGCCGGCGGCTGGGAGCACGCCCAGGTGCGGCTGACGCCGACCGGCAAGGTCGAGGTCATCACCGGTGCCAGCGCGCACGGCCAGGGGCACGAGACGGCGTTCAGCCAGATCGTGGCGGACCGTCTCGGCGTACCTTTCGAGGACGTCGAGGTGCTCCACGGGGACACCCAGATCGCCGCCAAGGGCTATGACACCTACGGGTCGCGTTCGCTGGTCGTGGGTGGTGAGGCGCTGGTGCGGGCGGCCGACAAGGTGCTCGAGAAGGCCAAGCCGATCGCGGCGCACCTGCTCGAGGCGAGCGTCGAGGACATGGAGTTCACCGGCGGCAGGTGGACGGTGCGCGGCACCGACCAGGGCATGTCCATCGGCGAGCTGTCCACGGCGGTCTTCGCCGCGCACAACCTGCCCGACGGGGTCGAGGCCAACCTCGACTCCGAGGCCACCTTCGACCCGGAGAACTTCAACTTCCCGCACGGCACCCACCTGTGCGCGATGGAGGTCGACACCGAGACCGGGCAGGTGAAGATGCGGAAGTACGTCTGCTGCGACGACATCGGCAACATCATCAACCCGCTCATCGTCGCAGGTCAGGTGCACGGTGGACTGGTCCAGGGCATCGCCCAGGCGCTGTGGGAGGACGCGGTCTACGACGACGCCGGGACCCTGGTGTCGGGCTCGTTCGTCGACTACCTGCTGCCCACCGCCGCCGACACGATCAGCTTCGAGATCGACCACACCACCTCGCCCGCGACCACCAACACGCTCGGCACCAAGGGCGTCGGCGAGGCGGGCACGATCGCCTCCACGCCGGCTGTGGTCAACGCGGTCGTCGACGCGCTGCGTCCGCTGGGCGTGCACGACGTGACCATGCCCTGCACGCCCGAACGGGTGTGGCGGGCCATCAACGAGGGCTCGGCCGGTGGCGACACCACCGGTGCCGCCGCACCGCACTTCGATCCGTCGACGGGCATGTCCGGGAACGTCGACCGCACGGAAGGAGATGTCCAGTGATTCCCGCATCGTTCGACTACGTCGCCCCGACCACGGTCGAGGAGGCACTGGCCGCCCTCGCGCAGTACGGCGACGAGGCCAAGATCATCGCCGGCGGGCAGAGCCTGCTGCCGGTGCTGAGGATGCGACTCAACGCTCCGGAGTGGGTCATCGACCTCGGTCGCATCGACTCGCTGCGCGGCGTACGCGACGAGGGTGCGGCGATCTTCGTCGGCGCCATGACGCGCCACTGTGACGTCGCGGCCGATCCTCTGGTCGCCGAGCACGCCGCGCTGGTCGCTCGTGCCACGGCGACGGTCGCCGACGAGCAGGTACGCCACCGCGGCACGTTCGGTGGCGCACTCGCCCACGCCGACCCGGCGGGCGACCTCGGAGCCCCGGCACTGGCCCTGGACGCCGAGTTCGTCATCGCCGGGCCGGCCGGTGAGCGGGTCGTCCCGGGCTCGGAGTTCTTCCAGGGGCTCTTCGAGACGGCCGTCTCCGAGGACGAGCTGCTCATCGGCGTACGCATCCCGAAGCACACCGGATGGACGGCCCACTACGAGAAGTTCGTCCGGGTCGCCCACCAGTGGCCGATCTGTGCGGTCGGCGCGACTCTCAAGGTCTCCGGCGGCGTGATCGAGGGTGCGGCGATCGGGCTCACCAACATGGGCTCGACCCCGTTGCGTGCCGCCGGCGTCGAAGCCGCGCTGGTCGGCCAGCAGGCCACCGAGGAGGTCGTACGCAACGCCGCGGCCCTGGCCGCGGACGGCGCCGAGCCGCCCTCCGACCTCAACGGCGATGCCGACTACCGGAGTCATCTGGTCACGGTGCTGACCCGGCGCGCCATCACGAAGGCCCTCGGGGGCTGAGGCGTGGACCTGACGCACGAGTTCACGGTTCCGACCTCGGTCGAGGAGACCTGGAACAGCTTCCTGGACATCGGCTCGCTCGCCGAATGCTTCCCGGGAGCCCAGGTCACCTCGGCCGAGGGCGACACCTTCACCGGCACGGTGAAGGTCAAGCTCGGCCCGATCGCCATGGTCTACGCCGGCTCCGGCACCTTCGTCGAGAAGGACGAGGCCGCCCGCCGCCTGGTCGTCGAGGCCAAGGGACGTGACAAGCGCGGCAACGGCACCGCCGGCGCCAACGCGACCCTGACCATGGCGCCCGAAGGCGCGGGTACGAAGGTCGAGATCGTCACCGACCTCGCCGTCACCGGCAAGCCCGCCCAGTTCGGTCGCGGGGTCATGCAGGACGTCTCCGACAAGCTGCTCGGGCAGTTCGTGGCGTGCCTGGAGTCCAAGTCGGCGCCTGCTCCCGCACCGCTGGTCGAGCCCGCGAGCGAAGCGAGCGGTGTCGAGACCAACACGGCCACAAAGAGCGGGGGAGAGGTCCCG